>JBKPPN010000101.1:0-7303 GCA_046733575.1 Candidatus Methylomirabilota bacterium
GATTTCCTCCTCGACAAGCTGAGCGTCGAGCTCGTGGACGGCGAGCGAGCGGCGTGGCTGCGCGAGCTGGCCGACACCGCGCGCGCCGTGGACCGGGTCGACGAGGCAGTCCGGCTGTACGCCGAGGCGGGCGAGATCGTCACCGCCGAGGCGCTGGCCAGCGACAAGGCGCGCGCGCTCCTCGCCGCGGGCGCCCACGACGCGCTGGCCGCGTTCGTCGCCGGGCTTCCCGCCCTGGTCGACGCCAGTCGCGGTGTCCTCGCCGACGTGCGCGCCGAGCTCCTCGTCGCGCGCGGGCAGGTCGCCGAGGCGGTGGCGCTGCTGGAGGAGGCGATGCACCGTGACGGCGACGACACGCGCGGCGGTGGCCATCGTGCGACGCGCGCGCGGCGCCTCGCGGAGCTGAGCTTCCAGCTCGGCCGCGAGCGCGAGGGCCAGCGGTGGTTGCGCGAGGCGGGCGAGGACACGTCGGACGACGCCGGCGCGCTCGACGATCTGGCCCCGCTCGCCGAGACGCGCACGGGCTTCGGCGGAGTGCTGACGCTGGCCGCGCGGGCGGGACTGCGTCGTACCGCGACCGTGACCGGGACGCTCGGCGGCCGCGGTCTGTCGCGTCCGCTCGGCGTCGCGCTCGCGGTGCTGGCCGTGGCGTTCTTCGCGCTGGCCGCGCCCCCGGCGGGCCTCGGTCGCCCCGCCTTCGTCGGCCTCGGCGTGCTCGTCGCCGCGTTGCCGCTGCTCGTGTTCTCTGTCCTCGCCGATCACCTCGTGACGCTGCTCATGGTGGTCGCGTGGGCTGCGCTCGGCCTCGTCCCGACCAGCGTGGCGCTCTCGGGATTCGCGACGACCGGCTGGTTCCTCGTCCTCGGCGTGCTGGGCGTGGGCGTCGCCCTCGCGCGAACGGGACTCCTCTATCGCCTGGTGCTCGCCGTGCTCGTCCGTGTGCCGGCCCGTCACGGCACCCTCATGCTCGCGCTCGCGGCCGCCGGCATCGCGTTCTCTCCGGTGACGCCGAACGCCACCGCGCGCACCGCCCTCGGCGCTCCGCTCGTTCCCGAGCTCGCCTCCGCACTCGGCTATCCGCCCCGCAGCCGGGGATCGGCCGCGCTCGCCATGGCCGCGCTGCTCGGCTTCGGTCAGATGTGCGGCCTGTTCCTCACCGGCTCGTCGAGCGGTCTGCTCGTGCACAGCCTGCTCCCCGCCGCGTCGCGCGCGCGCTTCGGATGGGGCCGATGGTTCGTCGCGGGGCTCTGCCTGCACGTCGTGATGTTCGTCCTCACCTGGCTCGCCATCGTGGTATGGCTCCGGCCCGAGCATGCGGAGGCACGCTCGCGCGACACCGTGCGCGCGCAGCTCCGTATCCTCGGCCCCATGACCCGCGCGGAGCGCGTCGCCACCGGGGTGCTCGTGGCGTTGCTCGCGGCGTTCGTGGCGGGGCCGGCGCTGCGTCTCGATCCGGCCTGGGCCGCGCTGCTCGCGATGGTGGCGCTCGGCGCCGCGAACGTCCTCGACGCCCAGGCATTCCGCGGCATCAACTGGCAGTTCATGGTCTTCTTCGGCGTGATGCTGAGCCTCGGCGAGGTCTTTCGCGTCCTGCGCGTCGACAGCTGGGTGGCCGAGCGCGTCGCGGTGCCCCTCACGCCCCTCGGTCACTATCCGACGCTCTTCATCCTCGCCGTCGCGCTCGCGGGCTACGCCGTGAACTTCTTCGTGCGCTGGCAGGCCGCGTGCGGTCTCATGACGCTCGTGCTCGTCCCCGTGGCGTCGCCGCTCGGGATCGAGCCATGGATCGTCGGGATGACGGCCCTCGTGACGACGAACATGTGGTTCCTGCCGTACCAGAGCACGATCTACCAGGCGCTCTACTACGGGACGGACGAGAAGGCCTTCACGCACGCCCAGGTGCGCGGCATCGCCGTCGCGTACGGCGTCGCGTGTCTCGTCGCGCTGGCGGTGAGCGTCCCGGTGTGGCGCGCGATGGGCATGCTGCCGTGAGCGAGTCCGACGCGCAGGAGCGCGCGGTGGCCTTGTGGCGCGAGGCCTACCGTCTGCAGATGGCGGGCGACCTCGACGCCGCCATCGCGCGCTACCGTGAGTCGATCGCCGCGCATCCCACCGCCGAGGCCCACACGTTCCTCGGCTGGACGCTGAGCTTTCGCGGTGAGCTCGACGAGGCCATCGCGGAATGCCATCGCGCCATCGCGATCGACCCGGAGTTCGGCAACCCGTACAACGACATCGGCGTCTACCTGATGCAGCAGGGCCAGCTCGACGAAGCGCTCCCGTGGCTGGAGCGCGCCAAGCACGCGCCACGCTACGAGCCGCGCCAGTTCCCATTCCTGAACGCCGCCCGCATCCACATGAAACAGGGCCGCTGGTGGGACGCGCTCAGGGAACTCGAAGGCGCTGTGCGTGTCGCGCCCACCGACAAGAGCGCGCACGAGGCTCTTCATACGTTGCGTGGACGGCTCAACTGATGGGTTGGCGGCGGTGTCGCGCGGCGTGGCGGCTGGGCACGGTGCTGGGGGCCGGTCCTCTGGCCACGACCGTGTTTCGCTTCGATGAAGCGGCGAGAAGTTCCCATTCGATCCGTGGCCAGCCTCACATTCGTCGGCGGGAAACGGGCCAGCCGGACCTACCCCAGCGTAGCCACCCGCCACACCGCGCGACGTCGAATCGGTTGACGAGCCAAACCAACGTGCGCGTGCGGATGATGTTCGAGCGCGGGCTTTGCCCGCGCAGCGAGGGTTCTGGGGGAGGCAGCGCCGAGCACGGCGATAGCCGTGCGCGAAGCGTCGGAAGGGGGCGAAGCCCCCTCCGAGGAAAGGGAGAGTGTCATGCCGATGCCGAAGCGGTTTCTGTTCAGTGCGGCGATGGATGTGGAGGCGGGGAAGGAGAAGTTGTTTCACGAGGTGTATGACACGGAGCACGTGCCGTTGCTGTTGAAGGTTCCCGGGGTGATCTCGGTGGCGCGGTTCAAGACGCGGGAGCTGTCGTTGATCATCGGGGGCGAGCGCAAGACGATCGTGGTGGAGGACGAGCCGAAGTTCCGGGCACTGTACGAGCTCGAGAGTCCCGACGTGTTGCTGACCGATGCGTGGGCGACGGCGGTGGACCAGGGACGGTGGCCCGGCGAGGTGCGGCCGTACACGAAAAACCGGCGGCACAACCTGTACGAGCGGATCGATCTCGATTCCGGGAAACGATAGGCGGGGACCGCATTTTGACTTACTCTGGCAGCCTATGACGCCACGCTTCGTCACCCAGCCCGAGATCCGGCGTGAAGCGCGCAAGGTGCTGCCACGAGAGGTCTACAACTTCGGCGCGGGCGGCGCGGAGACGGAGACGTCGATGCGCCGCAATCGCCGGGCGCTCGACCGTCTCGCCATCCGTCAGGACATCCTGGTCGACGTGCGCGAGATCGACACCGCGACCTCACTCGTCGGGCTGCCGCTCTCGTGGCCGGTCGCCATCGCGCCGATGGGTGGTCTCGTCCTGTTCCATCCCGAGGGTGACGTCGAGATGGGACGGGGCGCCGCGCTCGCCGACACGCTGCAGTTCCTGAGCGGCGCGACGGGCTGGTCGGTGGAGGACGTGGCGAAGGGCTCGTCGGGACCGAAGATGTTCCAGCTCTATCACCACGGCGACCGCGGCTGGGTGGGCGACGTGCTCGCGCGCGTGGAGGCATCGGGTTACCTCTCGGTCTGCCTCACCGTCGACGTGCAGGTGTACTCACGGCGCGAGCGCGACATCGCGGCGCGCTGGAGCCCGCGCGAGGCGATGGCCAAGGCGCCGAACCCGCGCGGCCCGGACGGCACCTATCCCGCGCGCCTGACGTGGGAGGACGTGCGCTGGCTCATGAAGACGACGAAGCTGCCCATCGGACTCAAGGGCATCATGACGGCGCGTGACGCCGCACGCGCCGTGGCCGAGGGTGTGCGCATCGTTTGGGTCTCGAACCACGGCGGTCGTCAGCTCGATCACACGCAGGGCACCATCGACGCGCTGCCCGCCATCGTCGACGCCGTCCGCGGCGCCGCGTCGATCGTCATCGACGGCGGCTTCACGCGCGGCACGGACGTGCTGAAGGCGCTGGCATGGGGGGCCGACGTCGTGGCGGTCGGACGCACCGCGCTCTGGGGGCTGGCCGCCGGGGCGGCGGACGGCGTGGCGAACGCGATGAACATCCTCCGCGCGGAGCTCACCACCACCATGGCTCTCTGCGGGCAGACGAGCGTCAAGCGGCTCGGCCGGGATCTCGTCTTCCGTGTCGACTGACGCCCACGCGACGCTCGGCGCGCTCGCCGCGAGCATCGATCGCGTCATGCGCGGCCAGTCGGCCGCCATCAGGAAGCTGCTCGCCGCGTTCGCGAGCGGCGGCCACGTGCTCCTGGAGGACTATCCGGGCACGGGCAAGACCACGCTGGCCAAGGCGCTCGCGCGCTCCATCGGGGCCACCTTCAAGCGCATCCAGTTCACGCCCGACCTGCTGCCCTCGGACATCCTCGGCGTCTCCGTCTACGATCCGCGTGACATCGCCTTCCACTTCCACGAGGGCGCGATCTTCACCGACATCCTGCTCGCGGACGAGATCAATCGCGCCTCGCCCCGCACGCAGTCGGCGCTCCTCGAGGCCATGGCCGAAGGCCAGGTCTCCATCGAGGGCGAGGCGCGACCGCTCACCGATCTCTTCTTCGTGATCGCCACGCAGAACCCCGTCGAGTTCCGCGGCACGTACCCGCTGCCCGAGGCGCAGATGGACCGGTTCGCCGTCCAGTTCAAGCTGGGCTACGTCGCCCCCGAGGACGAGGTGGCCATCCTCTCCGCACAGGAGCTGAGCCATCCCCTCGACGACGTGGCGCCGTGCGTGTCGCTCGACGACGTGCGCGCGCTGCGCCGGCGCGTGAAGGACGTGCGCATCGCGGAGGACCTGAAGCGTTACGTCGTCGACATCGTGCAGGCGACCCGGACCGCGCCCGGCGTGCAGCTCGGCGCGAGCCCGCGCGCTTCGCTGGCCCTCATGAAGGCGGCCCAAGCCCTCGCCGTCATGGACGGGCGCGACTACGTGACGCCCGAGAACGTCCAGGAGATCGCGGTGCCCGTCATCGCCCATCGCACCATGCTCGATCCCCAGGCGCGATTCTCCGGCGTGACGGCGCAGGCCGTCGTCGAGGACATCCTCAACAAGGTGCCGGTGCCCGCGTAGGCGGACGGGAGGGCGTCGTGAGCCCGCGGGTCGTGACGCCGGTCGTCCTGCGGCGGTTCTGGTACCGCCGCTTCCGCGCCATGACGTCGTTCCAGCAGCGCTGGAAGCGTCGCTTCAGCCCGGCCGGCTTTCTCCTCCTCGCCGCTCTCGGTGGCTCCGCGGTGGTCGGTCTCGACACCAGCCGCACCGTCGCGTACCAGATCTTCACGCTGCTCCTCGCGATCCTCGTCGTGGGCATCGCGGGCAGTCTCCGCTTCCGGGCGCCACTCGGCGTGCGTCGCGCCGTGCCGACGTACGCCACGGCGGGCGAGACCGTGACGTACCGGCTGTTCGTCGGGACGCGAGGCTCGGCCACCGAGTGCGGACTCGTCGCCATGGAGGATCTCGCCGATCCCCGCCCGACGTTCGAGGAGTTCCTGCGCGGGCGCGAACCGGGCGAGGAGCGGCGGAACGCCTTCGACCGCGCGGTGGGCTGGTACCGCTGGACGTGGCTGCTCGCGCGCAACGAGCGCGCGGTCGTGCCCACGCGCCTCGTGCCACCCGTCTCGCCGCGACGCGAGACCGAGGTCCGCATGGACCTGGTCGCGCGGCGGCGCGGCTTCGTGCGCTTCACCGGCGTGACCATCGCGCGCCGCGATCCGCTCGGGCTCACCAACGCGCTGCTGTCGCTGCCGCTCCCCGACACCGTGCTCGTGCTGCCCCGGCGCTATCCCGTGCCGCGCGTGCCGTTGCCCGGCACGCGCCGCTACCAGCCCGGCGGCGTGACGCTCGCCTCCTCGGTGGGCGAGTCCGACGAGTTCGTCGCGCTGCGCGATTACCGTCCCGGCGATGCGCGGCGCCGCATCCACTGGCGCAGCTTCGCGCGCGTCGGCCATCCCGTGGTGCGGGAGCACCAGGACGAGTTCTTCGTGCGCCACGCCCTGGTGCTCGACACGTTCAGCGACAGTGCCGACGAGCGCTTCGAGGAGGCGGTGTCGGTGGCGGCGTCGCTGGCCTGCTCGCTGGAGACGCACGACTCGCTGCTGGACCTGATGTTCATCGGACCAGAGGCCTACACCTTCACGGCGGGTCGCGGACTCGGCACGACCGCGCGGATGCTCGAGATCCTGGCCTGCGTGGAGCCGTGCCAGGGACAGCCGTTCGCGTCGCTCCACCGCGCCGTCCTCGCGCGCGAGAGCGCGCTGAGCGGCTGCCTGTGCGTGTTCCTCGCCTGGGATGCCGCGCGGAGGGACCTGGTGCGCGACCTGCGCGCGCTCGGCCTGCCGACGCGCGTGTTCGTCGTCACGGCCGACGCGTCGGGCGAGCCGCCGTCGGGCGAGCACGTCCATCGACTGGTCGTCGGACGCATCGCCGAGGACCTGGCGCGGCTGTGACGCCTCCGCTCCTCCTCGGCGCCGCGGTGCTGTTCTGGGGCTGGCAGACGGGCCTGTGGCCCATCGCCATCGTCCTCGCCACGGTGCTCGAGCTGGCGCGCGTCACCACGTGGCGGTGGGATCTCTCGCGTCGCGACGTCCATCGCATCTCGGACCTCTGCAGTGTCGTGGTGATCGGGATGACGATCTACGCGCTCGCGACCTCGGGGGCGCGTCTGCCGGGCGCGCCGTCGGCGTTCGCCCGGCTCTTCCAGTGGCTGCCCCTGGCCCTCGCGCCGCTCCTCGTGTGCCAGCTCTACAGCGCCAGCGGCCGTCTGGAGTCGAGCGCGCTCTTCTGGACGCTGCGCCGGCGCGCGCCGCGGCCCGGCGCGTCGCCGTCGACCGTCGACCTGAGCGCCGTGTACGTCGTCCTCTGCGTGCTGTCGGCGAGCGCGGGACACGGCCGGTCCGGGTTCTACGCGGGGCTGTGCGCGCTCACCGCGTGGGCACTCTGGACGAGCCGGTCGCCGCGCGTCCACGTCGCGTCGTGGGCCGTTCTCCTCGCGCTGGCCGGCCTCGTCGGATACGCGGGGCAGATCGGGCTGCGCGTGCTGCAGCAGCGGATCGAGCATCTCGTGCTCGAGTACGTGTTGCACTCGCGGGGGGACAGCGATCCGTTCCGGAGCACGACCTCGCTCGGCGCGCTCGGACGGCTGAAGCTCTCGGAGCGGGTGGTGCTGCGCGTGAC
>JBKPPN010000102.1:0-4451 GCA_046733575.1 Candidatus Methylomirabilota bacterium
CCCTGACCCTGGCGGCGTCGGTCGCCGCCGCGCAGGCGCCGGCACCCGCTCCGACGCAGGGTCCCGCCGCGCCGGCACGGCCGGCCGCGACGGTGGCCGCGCCCGCCTCGTCGACCAAGATCGGCTTCATCGATCTCCAGCGCGTCCTCGCGCGCTCGTCGTCCGGCGTGGCCGCCCGCGAGCAGCTCGAGAAGGAGAAGGGGGCGATGCAGCGCGAGATGGACGGCAAGCGCCAGGAGCTCGAAAAGCTCCGCGACGAGCTCGAGAAGAAGGCGGCCCTGATGACAGCGGACGCGCGGCGCGAGAAGCAGGACACGTTCGACCGCAAGCGACGCGACTTCACGCGCCTGGCCGACGACTTCCAGAAGGAGCTCGAGAAGAAGGAGCAGGGCCTGCTGCAGCGCGTGCTGCAGGACATCTCCGGCGTCATCGAGAAGTACGGCAAGGAGCGCGGCTACTTCATGATCGTGGAGCGACGCGGCGCGGGGCTGCTCTACGCGGCGGCGGAGGCCGACCTGACCGACGACGTCATCCGCGCCTTCGACCAGGAAGCCGGCGCCAAGGGCGAAGCGGCCAAGGGGAAGAAGTAGCGTCGATGGGACAGGCCGCCGGGTTCACCCTGGGCCAGCTCGCGACGGCCCTCGGCGCGACCCTGGACGGCGATGCCTCTCGCGTGGTCACCGGCGTGGCCTCGCTCGACCGCGCCGCCCCGGACGAGATCTCGTTCCTCACCGATCGGCGCTACCTCACCGCGGCGCGCGCCTCCCGCGCCGGCGCGATCCTGACCGCGCAGGACGTCACCGAAGTCCCTGCCCCGACGCTCCGGTGCGCCTCGCCCCAGCAGAGCCTCATCGATCTCCTGCTGCTCTTTCATCCTCCCGCTCCGGTGATCGGCGGCGTCGATCCATCGGCGCGCGTGGCCATGGACGCCGAGGTGGATCCCACCGCGTCGGTGGGCGCGCTGGCCGTGATCGAGAGCGGCGCGCACGTCGGCGCGGGCGCGCGCATCTACCCGCTCGCCTACGTGGGCCACGGAGCGACGGTCGGCGAGGGGTCCGTGCTGCATCCGCACGCGACGGTGCGTGACGGCGTGCGTCTCGGCCGTCGCGTCATCGTGCACGCCGGCGCCGTCATCGGCGACGACGGGTTCGGCTACGCGCACGACGGGCGCGCCCACCGCAAGATCCCGCAGGTCGGCACCGTCGTCGTGGAGGACGACGTCGAGATCGGCGCCAACACCACCATCGATCGCGCCATGCTCGGCGAGACGCTGATCCGCGCGGGCACCAAGATCGACAACCTCGTGCAGATCGCCCACAACGTCGAGATCGGCGAGCAGTCCATCATCGTGGCCCAGGTCGGGATCTCGGGCTCGTGCCGGATCGGGCGGCGCGTCATCCTTGCCGGGCAGGTGGGAATGGCCGATCATCTGACGGTGGGGGACGGCGCCATCGCGGAAGCCCAGGCCGGCCTGTGGACGGACGTGAAAGCGGGGGAGCGGGTGTTCGGTGCTCCTGCGCTCCCGTCGATGCAGGGCAAGCGGATCGCCATCGCCACGCAGCGCTTGCCGGACGCGCTCCGTCGGATCAGCGCGCTCGAACGACGGATCCAGGAGCTGGAAGCCCGTCTCTCGTCACGCTCCGCCGAGGGCGGACGGTGAGCCCCCGGATTCATCCCACCGCGATCGTCGACCCGCGCGCCACGCTCGCCGCCGACGTCACCGTGGGCGCCTTCTCCGTCATCGGCCCCGAGGTCGTCCTCGACGCGGGCGTGACCGTGGGTCATCACGTCGTCCTCGAGGGTCAGCTGATCGTGGCACCCGGCGCGGCCATCGGTCACGGCGCCGTCATCGGCGGCCCGCCCCAGGACTTGAAGTACAAGCCCGGCATGCCGTCGGGCGTGCGCATCGGTCCCCGCACCGTCGTGCGCGAGCACGTCACGATTCATCGCGCCACCACGCCCGAGGGATGGACGGAGATCGGCGCCGACTGCTTGCTCATGGCCACCTGCCACGTCGCGCACGACTGTCGCGTCGGCGACTCCGTCATCGTCATCAACTACGCGGGGCTCACCGGCCACTGCGTGGTCGGCTCCCACGCCACGGTGGGCGGCTATGCCGCGCTCGTGCCGTTCACGCAAGTGGGACGGCACGCGTACATCGGCGGCTGCTCGAAGATCGTGGCCGACGTGCCGCCCTTCATGCTGGTCGACGGCGTGCCCGCCACCGCGCGCAGCGTGAACGTGATCGGTCTGCGCCGCGCCGGCATGCCGGCGGAACAGCGCGCGCGCCTGCAGATGGCCTATCGACTCCTCTATCGCAGCGGCCTCACGCCGCGCGCGGCCGTTGCGCGCATCCGCGCCGAGCTTCCCGGAGGTGAGCCGATCGACTCGCTGCTCGACTTCATCGCGGGAGCGCGGCACGGCATCGTGGGGCCGCCGGCGCGCCGCACGCGCGGCGCCGACGCGCCCGAACCTGCCGACGACACCGCGGAGATGCCGGCATGAGCACTCGCAGCGACCGCCGGATCCGCGCCGCCGTCGTGGGCGCGGGTCACATGGGGCAGTACCACATCCTCGTCTACGCGGAGCTCTGGGACGTCGATCTCGTCGGGGTGGTCGACGTCGACCGCGAGCGCGCGCAGGCCGTCGCGCGCAAGTACGACGTGGTGGCCTTCGACGACCACACCGACCTCATCGGCAAGGTCGACGTGGCCAGCATCGCGGTCCCCACCGAGCGTCACTTCGCGGTGGCGCGCGATCTCCTCGAGGCCGGCATCAGCGTGATCGTGGAGAAGCCGATGACGCCGACCCTGGCCGAGGCGCGCGAGCTGTTCGACGTGGCGCGCGCGAGCGGCGCCGTCCTCCACGTGGGGCACGTGGAGCGCTTCAACGGGGCGGTGCAGGAGCTGCGCAAGATCGTGGACCGGCCCGTCCTCATCGAATCGCGTCGCCTCGGCCCCTTCGTGCCGCGCGTGCAGAAGGACTCCGTGGTCATGGACCTCATGATCCACGACATCGACATCGTGCTGCAGCTCGTGGACTCGCCGCCGCGCCGGATCTACGCGCTCGGCGGCAGCGTGCAGTCGGACCTGGCCGACGTCGCCACCGTGCAGCTCGCCTTCGACTCCGGCACCATCGCGACGATCACGGCCAGCCGCGCCACCGAGGAGAAGATCCGCACGCTGGCCATCACGCAGCCCGACGCCTACATCGTGCTCGACTACTCGACGCAGGACATCGAGATCCATCGCCGCGCGGCGCAGGAGTACACGCTCAACCGCGAGTCGATCCGCTACCGCCTCGCCTCCTTCGTCGAGCACCTGTCCGTCCACAAGGACAACCCGCTCAAGCTCGAGGTCCTGAACCTGATCCGCGCCGTGCGACGCGCGCGCAGCGGCGAGGTCGTGAAGCTGGCCGAGGCCGACGACCTCCGCTCGCTCGCCGTCGCACTCGAGATCGAGCGCATGGTGCGCGAGGGGCGTCCGGCCGTGGATCTGCCCGACGACCTGCTGTGGAGCGCTCGCTCGGCCTGATGTGCGGCGCCGGCACCTTGCCGGCGCGCATGGCGTCCCACGCCCGGCAGCAGGGCTGGCGCGTCCTCGCCTTCACGTTCACGCCGCCGGGCCAGGCCCCGCCCGACCTCGTCGCCCACGCCGATCAGCTCATTCCGGCCAGCGTCGGTCAGCTCGGCGCGGTGCTCGCGACGCTCATGCAGGAGCGCGTGACGGCCACGCTCTTCTCGGGGAAGTTCTGGATGACCGACGTCCTCGCCACGGCGGGACGCGACGGCACCGGCGACGGCGGCCTCGACGCGGCCACCAGCGCGATGTGGTCGCACGCGGGCTCGCTCCGCGATGCCGCCCTCACGAACGTCATCGTCAGCACGCTGGCCCGGCAGGGCATCGAGGTCCTCGACCAGCGCCCGTTCCTCGGCGACGCCTTGATCGGTCCCGGCGTGCTGACGGCGCGCGCGCCGTCGGACGACGAGACGGCCGACGCCCGGCGTGGATTCGCCGTCGCGAGCGCGCTCGCCCACACCGGGGCGGGACAGACGGTCGTCCTGCGGCGTGGCATCGTCACCGCGCTGGAGGCGGTGGAGGGGACGACGGAAGCGATCCGGCGCGGGACCGCCCTCACGGGGCCGGGCGCGGTGATCGTCAAGGCGGTGGCCGACGGTCACGACTACCGGTTCGACGCGCCCGCCATCGGTCCGGAGACCGTCGACGTGGCGGCGAGCGGGGGCGCAACGGTGATCGCGGTGTCCGCCGGTCGCGTGCTGCTGGTCGAGCGCGATCTCGCCGTGCAGCGCGCCGACGCGGCGGGCGTCGCGATCGTGGGACTGGACGCGAGCTGATGGGTGCGGCGCCGGCCATCATGCTGGTGGCGGGGGAAGCCTCGGGCGACCTGCACGGCGCCACGCTGTGCCGCTCGCTGCGTCGCCTCGCCCCGGA
>JBKPPN010000103.1:0-4851 GCA_046733575.1 Candidatus Methylomirabilota bacterium
GAGGCGTCGCTGCGCGACACCGCCGAGGCGCTGGCCGGCCTCGCCCGCGAGGAGCCGCGCGCCATCCCCCCCGCCCACGTCAAGGAGGCGCTGCTTCGCCGGGTCGCGGAGACGGGTGCGCGCGCACGTGGCGGCGGCGTCGCGTCGGGGCCGTGGCGATGGCTCGGCGCGACCGCCGTCGTGGCGAGCCTCCTCGCCGCCTTCACGGCCACCGTGGTGGCCGGACGCTACGAGGCACGTCTCGGCCAGACGGCGCGCGAGACGGCGGCCATCCGCGCCCAGCTTCGGGCTGAGCAGGACGCGCTCGCCGCCGACGTCGCGACGTACCGGGAGGTCGTCGACCTCCTGGGCGATCCGGCCGCGCGGGTGGTCACGCTGGTCCCGCAGGGCACGATGACCGATGCCGTGGCCCGCGTCGTCTGGAGCGAGAAGAAGGGCGGACGGATGTTCGTCGCCAAGCTCGTGCCGCCGCCGGAGGGCAAGACGTACGAGATGTGGACGCTCGGCGAGGGAGCGCCGCGGCCGGCAGGGCTGCTGCCCGTCGTCGCGGATGGCACCGGCAACCAGCGAATCGATCCGCCGCCCGCGGGCGAGGCCGTCAAGGGTTTCGCGGTGAGCCTCGAGCCCGCGGGCGGCGTGCCCGCGCCGACGGGACCGATCGTCCTCGCGTCGAAGTAGAATCAGCCGTCCCACATCCGGGAGGAGGACAGCCGCGATGATCTACGAGTGCCGCGCGTACTACATCATGCCGGGCCGCATGCCGGACATCCAGAAGCGGTTCGCCGACGTGACGATGAACCTGTTCAAGAAGCACGGCATCCAGGTCGTCGGCTTCTGGGAGACGCTGGTCGGCGAGTCGAACGAGCTCGTGTACATCGTGGCCTTCGACGATCTCGCGGCACGACAAAAGAAGTGGGACGCCTTCCAGGCCGATCCGGAGTGGCAGTCGGCGCGCAAGGCCAGCGAGATGAACGGGCCGCTCGTCCAGCGCGTGGTCAACAAGCTCTGGAAGCCCACGTCGTTCTCGCCGCTCCGGTAACGTGAAGACCCTCGACGGCAAGGTCGCCGTCGTCACGGGCGGCGGCACGGGCATCGGCCGCGTCACCGCCGTCATGCTGGCGGCGGAGGGCGCGCGCGTCGTCGTGGCCGGTCGGCGCCGGGCGCCGCTCGACGACGTCGTGACGGAGATCACGAAAGCGGGTGGCGCGGCCGCGGCGCGCGTGGCCGATCTGGAGAAGTCGGCCGAGGCGCGCGCCCTCGGCGAGTGGGCGGTCGCCCAGTTCGGTCGCGTCGACATCCTCGTCAACAACGCCGGGCACTCGAGCCACGCCAGGTCGATCCGCTGGATCACCGACGAGGAGTGGGCAGGCGTGGTGGCCGTCAACCTGAACGGCGTCTACGCGCTGACCCAGAGCGTGCTGCCCGGGATGCTGGAGCGCGGCGACGGCGTCGTGGTGGCCGTGTCGTCGCTGGCCGCGCTGCGCCCCGGCCTGGTGAGCGGTCCCGCCTACGGCGCCGCGAAGGCCGCGGTACGCAACCTCATGGCGCACCTCCACAACGAGCTCCGCAACAGCGGCATCCGTGCGACCACGATCATTCCCGCCGAGGTCGACACACCGATCCTCGACAAGCGTCCCGCGCCACCCGACTCGACGGCGCGCGCCACCATGATGCAGGCCGAGGACGTGGCGCGGGCCATCCTCCTCTGCGCGACGATGCCGGCGCGCACGGTGATCGAGGAGATCGTGATGAGTCCCACCAGGGAGCGCGAGCGCGGCCCCGAGCTCGCCGTCGCGCGCATGGCCGGCGCCCCGAAGCCCGGCCGCGGCTGAGGCGTCAGCGCCGCTTCGTCGTCGCGGGCTTCTCCGACGTCACCTTGCCGGACGGGCCGAGGACGAGGGTCTCGAAGTGACGCGGCACGACGAGCTGGCTGCGTGGCGCGGCTTTCTTGACCTCGGCCACGAAGCTCTTCACGCGCTCGAGCGCGTCGGTCTGTGGCGCGCCGAACGGCAGGCCCTGGTCGTCCCAGTGGGTCGCGACCACGACCCTGGGGCGCCCGAGGGCGAGGAGCAGTCGGCGCGTGTAGTCGCGGATCTCCAGTCGTGGTCGCGCCGCGGGCACGAGCGCGACGTCGGGACGGAGATCGCGCATCTCACGCTCGATGAAGTTCATCGAACCCAGGAACAGCACGGCGTGCCCGCCCAGGCGCACCATGTAGGCGAGCGTGCCGCCTTCCACGTAGTCCTTGAGCTTCAGCGTGCCCGTCACGTTGCGCGACACGATGCCGGCGTTGAAGTAGCGCTTCTCCCCGAGCGCGGAGTGCAGGCTCGGGATGACCTGGACGCCCAGTCCCTCGAACTGGTAGTCCTCGCCGCCGCGTACGGTGAGGATCTGCGCCTCGGGCACGGCGCCCGCGCGCGCCACGTTGCCCGCGCTCTCCGTGCCGATGACGGTCGCGCCCGTCTTGCGTGCGATGTACGGCATGTCCATGGCGTGGTTGAAGTGCGAGTGCGAGAGCAGGATGTAGTCGGCCTTCGGCACGTGGGTGTCGAGCGCGGCCGTGTCGCTGATGGGGACCGCGTCCATGCGCACGATGGGACGGATGTCGTTCTTGGCCGCCGTCGCGTCGGCCTGCCCGTAGGGCCGGCCGCTGAAGCGCACGCGCGACAGGTACGGATCCAGCACGACGGTGATGCGTCCGTCGGTGATGGTCCAGCCGGCGGCGCCGAGGTACGTCAGCCGGAGCGGCGTGCGGGCGGGCATCGCCTCAGTACGCGGGCAGCACGCCGGCCTTGACGCCGGTCTTGCGCACGGCGTTCGCTTCCTCGGCGGCCCGCGCGGCGAGGAACCGCGCGTCGCTCGCCAGCGTGACGAACTGATAGCCCGCCGCGATCATCTTCACCGCGTAGGCGGACGTCGCGTTGTGGATGCCTGCCACCACGCCGTGACGCTTGCACGCCGCGACGATGGTCATCTGTGCGTCCACCACGGCGGGATCGTCGTGGTCGAGCCTGGGACGCGCCCCGAGCGTCAGGGCGAGGTCGGACGGCCCGACGTAGACGGCGTCGATGCCGCCCACGGAGAGGATCGCGTCGATGTTCTTCACGGCCTGCGCCGTCTCGATCATCGGCATGACCATGAGGTCGTCGTTGGCGTGGTCGCCGTAGTCCGAGCCGGCGTAGATCGACGCGCGCACCGGCCCCCAGCTACGGAAGCCGCGCGGCGCGTACTTGCACGCCCGCACCAGCGCCTCGGCCTCCTCGGGGGTATTGATCATCGGGCAGATGATGCCGTACGCGCCCGCGTCGAGGATCTTCATGATGGGCGCGGGATCGTTCCACGGCACGCGGGCCAGCGGGATGACGGGCGTGGTGGAGATGGCCTGCAGCATCGTGACGGCGGTCTGGTAGTCGATCACGCCGTGCTGCATGTCGACGGTGAGCGAGTCGAAGCCCTGATGGGCCATGACCTCGGCGGAGAAGCCGGCGGGGATCGAGAGCCAGCCGTTGACGACGGCCTCGCCGCGCTTCCAGATCTGCCGGAGGGTGTTGGCTCTCACCGTGCTCTCCTCGCCGTCGCCGACAATCGCGCCGAGCCGCCCGATCATACCCCAGACCGGGGCCGGCGCTGCCATCCCGAGAGCGAACCGGGGTAGGGTATCGGGCGGACGCGCCGGGCCGGGTCAGCCCGCGGCGCGACGGCGGGCGACGTGCAGCACGGCGATGACCGTCATGGCGTCCTTGATCTCGTCGGTCTCGACCATGCGGAGGACGTCGGCGAAGGGGAAGGTGCGCACCTCGATGAACTCGGTCTCGTCCGGCGCGTGGGCGACGGGGACCAGGCCGTGGGCCATGAAGAGATGGGCGGTCTCGTCCACGACGCTCTTCGACGAGTGGAAGGTGCAGAGTCGCGTGAGCCGGTCGGCGCGGTAGCCTGCCTCCTCGGCAAGCTCCCGCCGGGCGGCTTCCTCGAGCGTCTCGCCCGCCTTCACGCCGCCCGTCGGCATCTCCCAGTAGAAGCCCTGCGCGACGTACCGGTACTGGCCGACCATGACGACGGTTTCGTCGTCCAGGAACGCGAGGACGCCGACCGCGGGCGCGCACTGCACCACGCCGTAGATCGTCGTCCGCCCGTCCGGCATCTCGGCGATGTCCTCCCGGACGCGGATCCACGGATTCTCGTAGACCATGCGTGTCGACCGCGTGCGCCAGGCGGCGCGCGCCCGATCGCTCACGGCGCGACGTCCAGGGCCGGCGTCCTCGGCCGGACGCGTCGCACGCCGCGAGCCGCGAGAGGCGCGGCGAGCACGACGACGCCGAGCGCCAGCATGGTCAGCGTGAGCGGCCGGAGGATGATCTGGCTCCACTCGCCGCGGGCCATCGTCAGGCTTTGCCGCAGCGCCTTCTCCATCAACGGACCGAGGACAAGGGCCACGATCAGCGGGGATGGATCGATCTTGACCTTGCGGAAGGCGTACCCGACGATCCCGGCGATCACGAGAACCCACAGGTCCAGCATGCTGTTGTTGAGGCTGTACGCGCCGACGACGCAGAGCAGCAGCACGAGAGTCGCGAGCACGTGCTGCGGCAGGCGCAGGATGCTGACGAAGACGCCGACCATCGGCAGGTTCAGCACGAGGAGGATCAGGTTACCGATGTACATGCTGGCCACCACGCCCCAGAAGACCTCGGGCCGCTGCGCGATGAAGAGCGGGCCGGGCTGGATGCCGTGGATGACCAGCGCGCCGAGCAGGATCGCGGTGGCGGGCGAGAAGGGGATCCCGAGCGACAGGATCGGCACCATCGCTCCCGCCGTCGCGCCGTTGTTGGCGGCCTCGGGTCCCGCCACGCC
>JBKPPN010000104.1:0-4795 GCA_046733575.1 Candidatus Methylomirabilota bacterium
CCCGGCGACCCCGGCGCGCTCGCCGAGGCGCTGTCCATGCTCGTCTCCAACGCGTTCGAGGCGATGCCGTCGGGCGGCGAGCTGGCGCTCGCGACCTACGGGGAGGGCGACGAGGCCGTCCTGACCGTCCGCGACACCGGCATCGGCATGACCGAGGACCTGCAGCGCACGATCCTGGCCCCGTTCTTCACGACCAAGCGCGACGCGTCGGGGCTCGGGCTCTCGCTCGCCGACGGCATCGTGTCACGCCACGGCGGGCAGCTCGAGGTCGAGAGCGCGCCCGGCTGCGGCACCACCATCCGGCTGCGCTTCCCGACGCGCCCGCGTGCCGAGGGGACGCGCACGGTGAGCCCGGGCCCGCGTGTGCGCGTGCCCGCGGCCGGCGTGCGCTGTCTGGTGGTGGAGGACGACGACGACGTGCGCGAGATGCTGCAGGATGCGCTCGAGAGCGGCGGCCACGACGTCGTGGTGGCGCGCGACGGCGCCGACGGGCTGGAGAAGTTCAAGACCGATCCCTTCGACGTCGTCATCACGGACCTCGCCATGCCGCGCATGAACGGCGTGCAGCTGGCGCGCGACTGCAAGCAGCTCAAGCCGTCCGTGCACATCGTGATGATCACGGGCTGGGGCGTGGCGCTGAGCGCGGGGCGGCTCGCCGACTACGGCGTCGATCGCATCCTGGCCAAGCCGCTCTCCCTCAACGCGATCCTGACCGCCGTCGCGTCCGTCGCACCCTGACAGCGGGGCGGGCGGTCGCGCCCGGACGGTCGCGCGGGATCGGCTACAATCGGCAGCCATGACGACGTCACCTCCCACGAGTCCGATCATCGCCGAGGCGCTTCGCGCCCTCGTGGACCGCCGCGATCTCACGCGGATCGAGGCGGCCGCCTCCATGGAGGCGATCATGTCGGGCGCGGCGACCAATGCGCAGATCGCCGGCTTCCTCACCGCGCTCCGGATGAAGGGCGAGACGGTGGAGGAGCTCATCGGCTTCGCGCAGGTGATGCGACAGAAGGTCGTCCGCGTCCGCACGCGCGCCGACGAGGTGGCGGCCCTCACCGGCACCGACCGCGAGATGCTCATCGACACCTGCGGGACGGGCGGCGACGCCGCGGGCACCTTCAACGTCTCGACGGCCACCGCGTTCGTCGTGGCCGGGGCGGGACTCCGCGTGGCGAAGCACGGGAACCGATCGGTGTCCTCGCTGTGCGGCTCGGCCGACGTGGTCGAGACACTCGGGATCAACCTCGATCTCACCCCGCAGAAGGTGGCGCGCTGCGTGGACGAGGTCGGCATCGGCTTCCTCTACGCGCCGCTCCTGCACACCGCGATGAAGCACGTGATGACGGCGCGTCGCGAGATGGGCATCCGCACCGTCTTCAACATGCTGGGCCCGCTCACCAACCCCGCCGGTGCGAACGCGCAGGTCATCGGCGTGTACGCCGCGGCGCTCACGGAGCCGCTCGCGCGCGTGCTGGCGGAGCTCGGCACCGTGCGCGCGTTCGTCGTGCACGGTGCGGACGGGCTGGACGAGATCTCGAACACGGGCGAGAGCCGCCTCTCCGAGGTACGCGAGGGCGTGGTGCGCTCGTTCACGGTCCGGCCGGAAGACTTCGGCATGCCGCGCGCGTCGATGGCCGACCTCCTCGGTGGCGATCGCGAGCAGAACGCGCAGATCATCCGCGCCATCCTCGATCGCGAGCCCGGCCCCCGCCGCGACATCGTGGTCATGAACGCGGCCGCCGCCCTCGTGGCCGGCGCCAGGGCCCACGACCTCAAGGAAGGCGTGGCTCTCGCCGGCCAGGCGATCGACAGCGGCGCCGCCCGCGCCACCCTCGACCGCCTCGTGTCGTTCACACGCCGACTCGCCGACGAGAAATAGACCGGGGAGGAGAGCTGATGAAGGTCGGATTCATCGGGACGGGGACGATGGGCGAGCCGATGGTGGCGAACCTCATCAAGCACGGCTTTTCCGTGGTCGCGCATGACGTCGTGCCGGCCGCGCTCGCCGCGGCGGTGAAGCGGGGCGCGACGGCCGCCGCGTCGGTCGGCGACGTGGCCAAGCGCTCGGACCTCGTCATCACGATGCTTCCGTCGTCGTCGAATGTCGTGCAGGTCTACCTCGGCGACGGCGGCATCCTGGAGAGCGTGGGCGAGGGGCGACTCTGCGTCGACATGTCGACCATCGATCCCGCCACCTCGCGACTCGTCGCCGAGACCGCGCGTCGGCGCGGCGCTCGCTTCATGGATGCTCCCGTGTCCGGCGGCGTGCCGGGGGCGGTCGCGGGTACGCTGGCCATCATGGTCGGTGGTGAGGCCGCCGATCTCGACGAGGCCCGCCCGGTGCTCGCCGCGATGGGCGCCAACATCATCCACGTCGGCCCGGTGGGCAGCGGCGAAGTGGCGAAGATCTGCAACAACCTCATCGCTGGCGTGGCCATGGTGGCGGTGAGCGAAGCCTTCCGCATCGCGGAGGGGTTCGGCGTCGATCCCCGCGTGCTGACGAGCGTGATCTCGAAGTCGTCGGGCAACACGTGGGCGATGGAGAAGAGTCATCCCGTGCCGGGGATGATGGAGTCGCCCGCGAGTCGTGACTACGCGCCCGGCTTCATGACGGACCTCATGGCCAAGGATCTCGGACTGGCCGTGAACGCCGCCCGCGAGCTGCGCGTGCCCGTCGTGGTCGCGCCCGCGGCGCAGCAGCTGCTGCGACTCGCGTCGTCGCACGGCTACGGCCGCAAGGACTTCTCCTCCGTCTACGCGTTCCTCAAGGCGTCGAGCGGGAACGCCCCCGTCTGACGCGCCCGGGGCGCGAAAACCGGGTGATATACTGACCCGCGCTCGGCGGGCACGCGACACGGAGGCGCTTCGTGAGTTTCTATGTGATGCTCAGCACGTTGTCGGAATCCGGGCGGAAGGTCCTGCGCGAGCGGCCGGGGTGGATCCGCAAGGTCAACGCCGACGTCGAGCGGATGGGTGGTCGCATCGTCGTGCAGTACGCCGTGCTGGGTCCCTACGACTTCGTCACCGTGATCGACGCGCCCGATAACGCGGCCATCTCGCGGATCTCCGTGGAGCTCGGCGCGCGTGGGTCGGTGCAGATGATGACCATGGCCGCACTGCCGCTCGACGAGTTCATCGGCCGGCTCGAGCGCGGCGGCGGCAAATCACGTCAGGGGAAGAAGCGTTCATGAGAGTTCTCGCCATCACGCCGGAGCGCTGCACGGGATGCATGCGCTGCGAGCTCGCGTGCTCGTACATGCAGACGGGGGAGTACCAGCCGTCGATGTCGGTCATCAAGGTGTCGCCCTTCGAGGGTCACACGTCGTACGCGCCGTACACGTGCACGCAGTGTGCGGAGGGCTGGTGCATGACGGCGTGTCCCGTGGGCGCCATCGGGATCAACGCCGCGGGCGCCAAGGACGTCGTCGACGACCGCTGCGTCGGGTGCAAGCTCTGCACGATCGCCTGCCCGTACGGGACGATGTTCTACGACCCGAGCACGCGCAAGGCCTTCAAGTGCAACCTCTGCGAGGGCAATCCCGCCTGCGCGCACGCGTGTCCGACCGGCGCCATCGAGTACCGCGACACCGCCACGGTGGACTGGCTGGGCGACTTCGCGCGCGAGCGCACGGGGCACCTCCTCGAGCTGGAAGGGATGCGGTGATGGCGACGCGCCACCTCATCATCGGCGGCGGCACGGCGGGCATCAACGCCATCCGCACGATCCGTGAAGAAGAGACGAGCCCGTCCGAGATCACGCTCGTGAGCGCGGAGAAGCCGTACTCCCGCATGGTGCTGCCCTACTATCTCGACCGCTCCATCGCGGAATCCCACGTCTTCACCGGCACGGCCGCGATGCTGGCGAAGTGGAACGTCAAGGCGCACATCGGGCGGCGCGCGAGCGCGCTCGATACCCGCGCCAATGCGTGCACGCTCGACGACGGCACGCGCGTCGAGTACGACGACTGCCTGGTGGCGACGGGCTCCTCCGCCGTGCGGGCGCCCGTGCCCGGCGCCGATGGCCGCAACGTCCACTCGTTCTGGACGCTCGACGAGGCGCGCGGGATCATCGCCGACATCGCCCCCGGTGATCACGTCGTCATGGTCGGCGCGGGGTTCATCTCGTTCACGATCCTGAACTCGATCCTGTCGCTGGGCGCGCGTCTCACCGTGCTGGAGATCGCGCCGCACATCCTGCCGCGCATGATCGACGCCACGGGCGCCGAGCTGGTCGAGGGCTGGCTGCGACGCCACGACGTCACCGTGCGGCCCGGGGTGACCGTGACGGGGATCGAGGACGCCAAGAACCGAAAGCGCGTCCGGCTGAAGAACGGCGCCGACATCCTGTGCGATCTCGTCATCATGGCCACCGGCATCCGGACGAACCTCGAGTGGCTCAAGGACTCCGGCGTCAACGTCAACCGCGCCGTCGTGGTCGACGATCACCTGCGCTCGAACGTCGCGAACGTCTACGCGGCGGGCGACGTCGCGGAGGGCCGCGACCTGATCTCGGGCGAGCCCGCCGTGCACGCCATCGAGCCGACGGCACAGGAGCACGGCCGCGTCGTCGGCGCCAACATGGCCGGCCGCGACGTGCGCTACCGCGGCAGCCTCATCATCAACATCGTCGAGGTCTGCCACCTCGACGTGGCCTCGTTCGGCGCCTGGGACGACGCAGGGGCGGACGCGATGAGCTCCGTCAAGAAGGACCGCAATGCCTACCGCAAGCTGCTGTTCACGGGTGAGCGGCTCACGGGCGCGATCATCATCGGCCGCTCGAACGACATCTGGA
>JBKPPN010000105.1:0-11650 GCA_046733575.1 Candidatus Methylomirabilota bacterium
CTGAAGGGCCGGCGCCTGGTGGCGCCGCGCGGCGCGACCACGCGGCCGACCGCCGACCAGGTGCGCATCGCGCTCATGGACACGCTCGCCCCGTGGCTGACGGGCGCGGGCTTCCTCGATCTGTTCGCGGGGGCGGGCAGCGTCGGAGTGGAGGCGCTCTCGCGGGGCGCCGGTCACGTCACGTTCGTGGAGCGCGACGCGCGCGCGTTCGCCACGCTGCAGGAGAACATCGCCGCGCTCGGTCTCACCGACGCCGCGCGCTGCCTGCGGCTGGACGTCGAGCGCGCGCTGGCGCGGCTTGCCGCGCAAGGCGCGCGCTTCGACCTCGTGTTTCTCGATCCCCCCTACGATCCCGACCTCGTCACGCCGACGCTGGCGCGGCTCGGCGACGGCGTGCTCCTCGCCCCCGCGGCCATCGTCATCGCGCAGCACTTCACCAAGCGCGCGCCACCTGAGGGCGTCGGCACGCTCGTCGCATTTCGCGCGCGACGGTTCGGGGAGACGACCTTGACTTTCTTTCGAGCCGGAGGATAGAGTGCCGGGTCCCGTCGAGGAGGATCCGTGGGCAAGCGCGCCGTCTATCCCGGAATGTTCGATCCCGTCCACAACGGCCACGTCGACGTGATCGAGCGCAGCCTCCGCATCTTCGACGAGGTCATCGTCGCGGTGGTGGCCAATCCCTCCAAGTCGCCGCTCTTCTCCGTGGCCGAGCGCCTCGAGATGATCGACGAGGCGACGCCCGAGCTGCGCAGCAACTTCCGCATCGTCGCCTTCGACGGGCTCCTCATCGACCTGGTCGAGCGCGAGAAGGCCGATTGCATCGTGCGCGGGATCCGCGCCGTCTCGGACTTCGAGTACGAGTTCCAGATGGCGCTCATGAATCGGAAGCTCCGTCCCACCGTCGAGACGGTCTTTCTCATGCCGCACGAGAAGTACACGTACATCTCGTCGCGCCTCATCAAGGAGGTCGCGAGCTTCGGGACGTCGGTGGCGAGCTTGGTGCCGCCGCTCGTCGAGAAGCGGCTGGCCGAGAAGTACCCCCTCAAGTAGCTCCCGGGAGGCGCTCGTGCTCGCACAACGACTGAAGACGCTTGCCCCCTCGTCGACCCTCGCCGTGCAGGCCAAGGCCAAGGAGCTGAAGGCGCGTGGCGTCGACGTGATCTCGTTCGGCGCGGGCGAGCCCGATTTCGACACTCCCGCGCGCATCAAGGACGCCGCCGTGCGCGCCATGCAGGCGGGCCAGACGAAATACACCGAGGTCGGCGGCATTCCGGAACTGCGCGCGGCCGTGTGCGCGAAGTTCCGGCGCGACAACGGGCTCGCCTACCAGCCCGCCGAGGTCTTGGTCTCGTGCGGGGCGAAGCACACGCTCTACAACATCATGGTCGCCCTGCTCGATCCCGGCGACGAAGTCCTCGTCCCGAGCCCGTACTGGGTCTCGTACCCCGAGCAGGTGAAGCTGCTCGATGGCGTCCCCGTCCCCGTCGACACGAACGAGGCGACGGGCTTCGACCTCGACGTCGATCGACTGCGCGCCGCGATCACGACGCGGACGAAAGTCGTGGTGCTGAACAGCCCGAACAACCCGACCGGCGCGGTGTTCTCACCCGGCGCCCTCGAGGCCGTGGCGCGACTCGCGGTCGATCGCAATCTGTGGATCGTCTCCGACGAGTGCTACGAGGCGCTGACGTTCGAGGGCCGGCATCGCTCCGTCGCTTCGCTGGGCGACGACGTCAAGGCGCGCACCATCGTGGTCAACACGTGCTCGAAGGCGTACGCCATGACGGGATGGCGGATCGGCTACGCCGCCGGACCGCGCGAGTTGATCCGCGCCATGACCGACGTGCAGAGCCAGGTGACGTCGAACCCGTCGTCCGTGGCGCAGTGGGCGGCGGTGGAAGCGCTCGGTGGTCCGCAGGACGACGTCGCCGCGATGGCGCGCGAGTTCGACGCACGCCGCCGCCTGATCGTCGACGGACTCAACGCGATTCCCGGCGTGTCGTGCGCGATGCCGCGTGGCGCGTTCTACGCGTTCGCGAACATCTCCGGCCTTGCCGGGCGGCGTGCGCCGTCGAGCGGCGCGGTGCTCCGTACGTCGGCTGACGTGGCCTCGTTCCTGCTCACCGACGCGCAGGTCGCGGTGGTGCCCGGGGCGGACTTCGGCTCCGACGCGCACGTGCGCCTCTCGTATGCGACGAGCGCCGCACTCATCGGTGAGGGGCTGCGGCGAATCGACGCCGCCGTGCGAACGCTCCGCTGACGTACGCCGTCGCCGCCGTCAGGATGACGGCGGCGACGGGCGCACCCGCGTCGCGCTTATTTCGACGTTCCGCTGGAACTCGACCCGGTCGTGCCGGAGCCGGACGGCGACGTGGCCGAACCGCTCCCCGACGGTGACGACATGGAGCCCGTGGACCCCGATGACGGCGACGTGGTCGACGTCGAGCTACCCGAACCCGACGTGGACGGGGACGCCGACGGCGGGCTGGAGCCCCGATCACTGCTGCTGCCCGACGGGCCCTGGTTGCACGCGGTCGCCAGCATGGCGATCAGCGAGAAGGCGAAGACGCCACTGAGTAACTTTTTCATGAACGCCCCTCCTGGTAATTTCGGACAGCGAGAGCGACCGCAAGCACGGTGCCGGCGAACGGGCGAGTCGAGGCGCGCTTGACACCGCGGGCCGCCTTTTCTATTACTGGATCGACCGTTGCGTCCGCGGCTTCGCGGGAGCGGTTCTAGCGCCGCCACGATCGCATCGCCTCCCACGCACGAAGGAGAACTCGTCCAATGAAGATCGAAGGCTCGCACGACATTCCGGCGCCCCGTCAACGCGTGTGGGACGCCTTCCTCGATCCCGAGGTACTGAAGCAAGCCATTCCCGGTTGCGAGAAGCTCGAGGCGATCGGCAACGACGAGTACAAGGCCACGATGAAGGTCGGTGTGGCGGCCGTGAAGGGGACCTTCGAGGGCAAGGTCCGGCTCATGGACAAGAACCCGCCGGACAAGTACCGCATGGCCGTGGAGGGCAGCGGCGGTCCCGGATTCGTGCGCGGCGAGACCGCGATCACGCTCAGCGACATCCCCGGCGGCACGAAGGTCTCGTACAGCGCCGACGTGCAGATCGGCGGCCTCATCGCCGGTGTCGGCCAGCGCATGCTGGGCGGTGTCTCGAAGATGATGGCCGACCAGTTCTTCAACAAGATGGGACAGCTCCTGCAGAGCGCGGCGTGAGCACGCGTCGCTCCATCGGCCTCACGCTCACCAATCGCGCCGTCGTGCTCGGGCGGGTCAGCGTCAAGAACTTGCTGGACTGGACGGTGCGCGCGGAGGAGTCCGGCGTGTTCGACACCGTGTGGGCGGGTGACAGTCTGGTGGCGAAGCCGCGGCTCGAGGCGGTGACGCTGCTCTCCGCGCTGGCCGGCGTGACGAGCCGCGTCCGTCTCGGCGTCGGCTGCCTCGCGACGTTCGTCCATCGCCATCCCGTGTTGTTCGCCCACCAGTGGGCGAGCCTCGACGTGCTGTCGAACGGCCGTTCGTGGCTCGCGGTGTGTCTCGGCGGGCCGAGCGAGGCCAACGCGGCGCAGGCGCTGGAGCACGCGGTGATGGGCATCCAGTCGAGCGAGCGCGTGGCACGCCTCGAAGAGGGCATCGTCATCGTCCGCAAGCTCTTCCACGACGACAAGGTCTCGCACGCCGGACGCTTCTACCAGTTCGAGAACGTCACCATCCAGCCCCACGCCGTGCAGAACCCGTGTCCCATCTGGATCGCGAGCAATCCGACGGGGCTCACGTGGAAGGGCGGCGCGAGCGCGTCGGAGGCGGTGATCGAGCGCAGCTTCCGTCGCATCGCGCGCTACGCGGACGGGTGGATGACGAACAAGGTGTCGCCCGACGAGTTTCACCGCCACTGGGCGCGCATCACCGCCATGGCGCGTGAGGAGGGTCGCGACCCCGCGCGCCTCGGCAGCGCGCTCTATCACAACATCAACATCAACGAGGACCGCCAGGCTGCCCTCGAGGAGACGAAGTCGTTCCTCGACACGTACTACACGTCCAAGTTCAGCCCCGCCTTCGTGGAGGGCTGGACCATCGCGGGCGGTCCCAAGCAGTGCGTGGAGGGGCTGCGGCACTACTTCGACGCCGGGCTCGATCACGTCGCGCTGCGGCTCGGCTCCTGGGACCAGGACGGACAGCTCCGACGCTTCATCGAGGAGGTGGCCCCCGCGCTGTGAGCGCGGGGGCGCGCCTGCCATGAAGATCGCCGACGTCGCGGCCATCCCGCTCGCCATTCCCGTGCGTCCCTCGACGCCGCCAACCGCCTGGCTCGGCGCCATCGCCAAGCAGATCCTGGTGCGCGTACGCACCGACGACGGTCTCACCGGCTGGGGCGAGGCCTTCGCCTACGGCGCGCCCCTTGCCGTCTGCAACGTCATCGACGAGGCGCTCGGCCCGATGCTCGTGGGGCAGGACCCGACGCGGCTCGAGCACCTCGTGAACATGATGCAGCGCGGACTCATGATCTGGGGACGGCGGGGCCTCGCGATGTTCGCGCTCAGCGGCGTCGAGCTCGCGCTATGGGACCTGCTCGGGAAGGCGAGGAACGTCCCCGTGCACGCGCTCCTCGGCGGACTCTGCCAGCCGCGCATCCCGGCCTACGCGAGCCTGCCGCGCTACGCCACGCCATCGGACGTCGGCCGCGCTGCCACGCTGATGGCCGAGCGCGGCTACCGCGCCATCAAGCTCCACCAGACCGACGTCGACTCGGTCGCGGTGGCGCGTGACGACGTCGGCGACGCCGTCGATCTCATGCTCGACACCAACTGCCCGTGGAGCGTGGAGGAGGCGATCCGCACGGGCCGCGCGCTCGAGCGCTACGCCCTCCGCTGGCTGGAAGAGCCGGTGTGGCCGCCCGACGACTACGCCGGGCTCGCGCGCGTGCGCAGCGCCGTCGACATCCCGATCGCGGCGGGTGAGAACGAGGCCACGCTGTTCGGCATCAAGGCCCTGACGGACGCGGGCGCGGTGGACATCGTGCAACCGAGCGTGACGAAGGTGGGCGGCATCGCCGAGATGCAGCGGATCGCGGTGCTGGCCGCGACCGCGGGCGTCACCATGATTCCGCACGCGTTCTACTTCGGCCCGGGACTCGCGGCCACTGCCCACGTGGCGGCCGCCTCGGCCAACGTGCCGTGCATGGAGTTCCCGCCCTTCGATTTGGAAGCGCCGCTCGTCGCCGATCCCATCCGCTGCGTCGACGGCCACGTCGCGGTGCCGGAGCGGCCCGGTCTCGGCGCCGATCCCGACCCCGCGGTGCTGGAACGCTTCCCGTACCGTCGAGACGCTGCGCGTCCGTTCTACCTGACGTGACGCTGCGTGGGGTCATCTTCGACTTCGACGGTCTGATCCTCGACACGGAGTCGCCCGAGTTCACGTCCTGGCGCGACATCTTCGCCGAGCACGGCGCCACGCTCTCGCTCGAGCAGTGGTCGGTGTGCATCGGCACGGCCGACGTGTTCGATCCCTGTGCGCACCTGGAGGCGCAGCTCGGACGATCCGTCGATCGTGAGGCGTTGCGCACCGAGCGGCGTCGTCGGTCCGACGCCCTCATCGCCGCGCAGCGGCCCTTGCCCGGAGTCGTGGAGCGGATCGAGGAGGCCCGCGCGCTCGGCGTGAAGCTCGCCGTCGCCTCCAGCTCGTCGCGCAGCTGGGTGGAGGGCCATCTCGAGCGACTCGGCCTCGCCCCGCACTTCGAGTGCGTGCGGTGCTCGGATCACGTCCAGGTGGTGAAGCCGGACCCCGAGCTCTACCGCATGGCCGTCCAGGCGCTCGGCGTGACGCCGTCGGAGGCCATCGCGTTCGAGGACTCGCCGAACGGCATCCTGGCCGCGAAGCGGGCGGGGCTGTTCTGCGTCGCGGTGCCGAACGACGCCACGCGCGACCTGGCCCTCGACGGCGCCGACCTCTGCGTGCCGTCGCTGGCCGCCGTCACGCTGGCCGACCTCGCGCGCCGCCTGCGCGCGTCCGATACCGCGCGTCGCTGAGCGTCGGTCCCGCGCGTGACGCGCGTGCAGTAGAATACGCGGCATGCCGATCAGCATCACGCGCGTGTACACGCGGCTGGGCGATCACGGCGAAACCGGACTCGTGGGCGGCGCCCGCGTCCCCAAGGACTCGCCGCGCATCGTCGCCTACGGCACGATCGACGAGCTCAACGCCATCGTCGGCATCGTGCGGACGTTCAACGCCGAGCGCCTGGCCGAGGGTGAGCACCATCGGTGGCTCGACGAAGTCCTCCGTCGCATCCAGAACGAGCTCTTCGATCTCGGCAGCGAGCTGGCCACGCCGCCGGACGCGGCGTACGACGGCATGTTCCACGTCGGAGCGGCCGAGGTGACCGCGCTCGAAGAGCTGATGGATCACTGCCAGCAGGACCTGGAGCCGCTCAAGTCGTTCACCCTGCCGGGCGGCGGGCGCGTGAACGCGTTCCTGCACCAGGCGCGCACCGTGTGCCGTCGCGCGGAGCGCGAGCTCGTCACGGCCTCGCGGGCGGAGCCGCTCGGGGAGTGGCCGCTCCGGTACGTCAATCGGCTCAGTGACCTGTTCTTCGTGCTGAGCCGCTGGGTCGCGAAGCATCTCGGCGAGACGGAGTACCTCTGGGAGCGCGGCCTTCAGGGCCACGCTCGGCGGAAGCGTCCAGGACCCGCGGCGAGCTAGCGTTCGCGGTTTCTCGGTTCGCCGTGGCGCGCGGTGGCGCGGCCGTGCGCGACGCCGTGATGGCCTTCTGGCCACGACCGTTGCTCGCTTCGATCGATCGTCCGCGGAGTTCCGATCTTCCCCCGGGAGGCCTCTGATTGCCGGGCGGGGAACGGGCCAACCAGGCGCATCCCGCCATCGCGCGCCGCCGCGTCACCGCGCCCGGGGACGCTTCGCGTACACGCGTCCTCGACGGCGGCGTTTCAGATGGCAGGAGCGCTCAGCGGACCGTGGGTGTCAGGGTCGGGCGTCGTAGCCACGTCATCATCAGCGGGATGAGGACGAGGGCGGTGCCGATGGCGTTGAGGGGGAAGAATCCCCAGGTGCCGAGGATCCAGCCGCCCGTGGCGCTGCCGAGGGCGCCCATCACGCCCATGACAAGGTCGGCGAGGCCCTGCATCGACGTGCGTTCGGCCGGAGAGAGCGCATCCGTCAGCAGGGCGCTGCCGGCGACGAAGGCGAGGTTCCAGCCCACGCCGTTCAGGAAGAGGCCGGGGATGACGATCGTGTGCTGCGAGCCGGGCGGGAGGCCGGCGAGGGCCATGCCCCCGATCAAGACCAGGAAGCCGAGCACGATGGTGTTCGTGCGTCCCAGGCGGTCGGCGAGGTAGCCCGACAGCGGCGAGGCGATGTACATGCCGGCCAGGTGGAGCGACACGCCGATGCCGACGACCTGCACGGTGTGACCCTGATCGTGCAGGAACACCGCGAGCGTCGACGTCGTGCCGATCATCACCGCCTGGCCGGTCATGAGGGCCGTGAGCGCGACGCGGACGCGAGGCTCGCGCAGGATTTCAGCGAGTGATCGCGTGCGCGTGTCCCGTCGGGCGTCGCGGGCTGGCTCGTGGAGCGTGCGTGCGATCGCGAGCGGATCGGGACGCAGCGACGCCTCCGTGATCACGGCGGCGAGACCGAATCCCAGCACGCTGACCAGGAACGCGCTCGGCACGGCGGACAGACCCAGGAAGGCGCCCACGATCACGGCGGGCGTGAGCAGGTTCGGTCCGATGATCGATCCGCCGGTGGAGCCCCACACGATCAGTCCCATCGCGCGTCCGCGCTGCGCGGGCGGCGTCACGTCGGCCGCGGCGTACCGCGCGAGGAGGTTCGACGTGTTCGAGATCCCGAAGAGGGCCATCCCGACCAGGAGCAGCGCGAAGTGCTGCAGGACCACGCCCGCCATCGCGAGCATCGCGCCGACGACGGCCAGGCTGTAGCCGAGGACGAGCCCCGGGCGTCGGCCCACGCGTCCCATCAGACGCGAGAGTGGCCAGCTCGCCAGGGCGCCACCGAGCGCCGCGATGCCGACGGGCAGTCCCGTCCACTTGTTGGTGCCGGTGATGCTCGCCGCCATCAGGCCGCCAACGGCGAGCGACATGGCGTGACCGGTGCTGCCGCAGACCTGTGCCGCGAAGAGCGCGGTCATCAGCCGGCCGCGGACGCTGCCCGCCGCGCGGGACCCGGCAACGACGGTGTCGCTTGCGATGCTCATCGGAGGAGCGGCAGCGGCGGGATCACGCGGCAGTCGACGTCAGGGGCATGCGTCGACTATGCCCGCGCCCGGTGCACCCGGCCAAGGGCCAATCAGCGAGCGCGCGCCCGGCCATCGACCCGGGCGAGGAACTGGACGGCGGCGCGGTTCCAGGCCTCGGGCTGATCGCGATTGGCGAAGTGGCTGGCGCGCGCGAGCACCACCAGCTTCGAGCCGCGCACCTTCCTGTGCATCGCCTTCATCGGCTCGAGCGACGGGTCGACGTCGCCCCCGATGAGCAGCACCGGCACCGTGATCTTCGCCAGGTCCGCGAAGATGTAATCCATCGCGAGCAGCGCGCGAAGCGAGTTCGCGTAGCCAACGGGCGTGAGGCGGCGGTAGTACGCGTAGAACTCGTCCTTCGACGACGGATCGAGGGCCAGGCGATTGGCGACGTTGGGGTTGCTCCGCATCGAGAACTCCGCCATCGCGTCCATGCCCTCGGCGAGCGTCACCTCGATGGAGCGTGCGCGCATGACGAGGCTGGCGGGCGACATGGGCAGGCCGGCCGCCGACGACGAGTTCGTGACGAGCAGCGAGCGCGCGCGCTTGGGAAAGCGCAGGGCGAAGCGCGTTGCGATGCCCGCGCCCAGCGAGAGGCCACCGACGTGCGCGGTGCGCAGCTCGAGATGGTCCAGCACGGCGCGGAGGTCGAGGACCCAGCGCGCGAACGAGTACTTCGCGGGATCGGTGGGGCTGTCCGAGCGGGCGTGGCCGCGGGGCTCCCACAGCACCACGCGGTGCTGCGCGGCGAGGGCCGGGACGTTGACGTCCCAGAGGTCGGCGTTGCCGCCGATCCCGTAGGCCAGCACGAGCGGCGTTCCCCGACCGTGCTCCTCGTAGTAGAGCTTCACGCCATCGTCCGTCCTGAGGTAGGGCATGCGGCGTATCCTACGACCTTGACGGGCCGGCCCGCGTTCAGTATTTTTGAACTGTCCTTCAGTGGTCCTGAACTCCACGGACCGGGGTGTCAATGAAGACACGGCTCAACCTGACCGTGAACGGCGAGCACCACGACGTGCTCGTGCCCGTCGAGAAGACCCTGCTCGAGGTGCTGCGCGAGGATCTCGGTCTCACCGGGACGAAGCACGGCTGCGAGCTCGGCGAGTGCGGCACCTGTACCGTCCTCGTCGACGGCGCCCCGATCCTCTCCTGTCTCGCCCTCCCCGCGGACCTCGAGGGCCGCGCGATCGCCACGATCGAGGGGATGGCGGACGGCTCGCGGCTGCACCCGCTGCAGCAGGCGTTCGTCGAGCTGGGCGCCGCACAGTGCGGCTACTGCACGCCCGGCATCCTGCTCACCGCTCGCGCGCTGCTCGGCGTCACGCGGCATCCCACGCGTGAGCAGATCCGCGAGGCACTCGCCGGCAACCTCTGTCGCTGCACCGGCTACACCAAGATCCTCGACGCCGTGGAGCTCGCCGCGCTGCGGATGGCGGGCACCCCCGGCGTCGCCACGGGGGCGGCATGACGCGGGCCAAGCACGAGTTCTCCGTGATCGGGCAGCCGCTGCCCAAGATCGATGCGTGGGCCAAGGTCACCGGAGAGACGCGCTACGCCGACGACCTGGTGCTGCCGCGCATGGCCTACGCCAAGCTGCTGCGCTCGCCGCACGCTCACGCACGCATCGTGGCGATCGACACCGCGCGCGCCCGTGCGTTGCCCGGTGTGTACGCCGTGATCACCGGCCACGACCTGCCGGCGGTGAAGTTCGGCATCCTGCCCGTCTCCCAGGACGAGCAGGCGCTGTCGACGGAGAAGGTCCGCATGGTGGGTGACGCCGTCGCGGCGGTGGCCGCGGTCGACGAGGCCACCGCGGAGCGCGCGTGCGAGCTCATCGACGTCCAGTACGAGGTCCTGCCGCCGCTGATGTCGATCCACGAGTCGCTCGCTCATCCCGAGATCAGGATTCACGACTACGGCGACGGCCCCAACGTCCACAAGAACGTGGCGCTGCAGTTCGGCGACGTCGAGGCGGCCTTCGCGACGTCGCATCTCGTCCGGGAGGACGTGTTCTTCTTCGAGGGCAACACGCATCTGCCGATGGAGCAGCACGCCGCCGTGGCCCACTGGGGGCCGGACGACAAGCTGACGCTGTGGTCGTCGACGCAGACGCCGCACTACGTGCACCGGCTCCTCGGCAAGATCCTCGAGGTGCCCACCGCGCACATCCGCGTCGTCGCCACGCCCGTGGGCGGCGGCTTCGGCGGCAAGCTGGATCCGTTCGCGCACGAGATCGCGGCGTGCAGGCTCTCCCAGGTCACCGGGCGGCCTGTGAAGATCGCGCTGACGCGCGAGGAGGTGTTCTACGTCCATCGCGGCCGCCACCCCGTCCTGATGTGGCTGAAGACGGGGTTCACCCGCAAGGGCGACATCACGGGCAGCCACATCAAGACCTGGCTCGACGGCGGCTCCTACGGCTCGTACGGGGTGGCCTCGACGTTCTACACCGGCGTCATCAACCCCACCACGTACAAGATGCCCGTCTACAAGTTCGAGGGCGCGCGCGTCTTCACCAACAAGCCGCCGTGCGGACCCAAGCGTGGCCACGGCACGCCGCAGCCCCGCTTCGCGCTCGAATGTCAGCTCGACAAGGCGGCCGAGCAGCTCGGCCTCGATCCCGCCGACATGCGCCGGCGCATCGTGTGCGAGCCGTTCACGAAGACGGCGAACCATCTCACCATCACGACGATCGGCCTCGGCGAGTGCATCGACAAGGTCGTCGACGCGTCGGGCTGGCGCGACAAGCGCGCGCGCTTCGCTTCCCCGTCGCCGTCGGGACGCAAGCGAAAGGGTGTCGGCATCGCGTGCTCCGCGTACATGACCGGCGCCGGCACGGCCATCTACTGGAACAACATGCCGCACTCGGGTGTCGTGGTGCGCGCGGACCGGAGCGGCGGCGTCGCCGTGCTGTGCGGGGCGACCGACATCGGCCAGGGCTCCGACTCGATCCTCGCCTACCTGGTGGCCGAGGTGCTCGGCATCGAGCCGAAGGACATCCGCGTCCATCCCGCCGACACCGACCTCACGCCCGTCGACCTCGGCTCGTACTCCTCGCGCGTGACGCTGATGTGCGGACAGGCGGCCATCCAGGCGAGCGAGCGGCTGCGGCGCCGGCTCTGCGAGGCCGTCGCGGCCAAGCTCGGCGTGGACGCGTCGGTGCTCGTGGCGCGCGATCGCCGCATCGGCGATCCCGCCGACTGGGACAAGGCCGTGACGTTCGCACAGGCCGTGGAGCTCGGCGAGGCGATGCACGGCGTCCTCGCGTTTCCCGGTTCGTACGCGCCGCCGAAACGGGCGGGGAAGTACAAGGGCGGCGGCGTCGGTCCGTCGCCGTGCTACTCGTACTCCGCGTGCGTGGTGGAG
>JBKPPN010000106.1:0-11065 GCA_046733575.1 Candidatus Methylomirabilota bacterium
GCGCCGTAGATCAGCGCCACGCCGTAGAGCAGGAACGAGGTGGCGAAGGCGCCGAGCAGGAAGTACTTCATCGACGCCTCGCCCGACGTGAGGCGCGTCTTGAAGAGGCCCGCCAGCACGTAGAGACAGAGGGACATCATCTCGAGGGCGATGAAGACGACGATGAGGTCCGCGGCGGACGCGAGCAGCATCATGCCCGCGGCGGAGAACAGCACGAGCGCGTAGTACTCGCCCACGTCCATGCCGACGCGGCGCAGGTAGTCGGTCGACACGAGCAGGATGAGCCCCACCGCGTAGCCGATCACGATGTCGAAGAACACGGCGTAGTTGTCGAGGACGATCATGTCGTTGAAGCCCTGCCCGTCGCTGTTCCAGTGCAGCACGCTGACGACGAGCGACGCCACGACGCCCACCACCGCGACCGCCGCCAGGTGGTCCTTCTTCCGGCGGGGCGGCAGGAGATCGAGGAGCAGCACCACCGCCCCGGCCACCACCACGATGAGGACGGGTAGCAGCGGGGTGAGCGACACCGGCGGCGCCGCGATCGGCGTCATCGCGACCGATTCACCATCGCCGGCGAGGGTCCCCCACGCGTGGCGTGCGCCCCCACGGCGGTCACGGGCGGAGCGCGACGCTGGCCTTGCTCTGCACCTGGGCCAGCAGCGCTCCGACGGTCGCCTCGGTCTTGCTGGTGAAGGCGACGGGGTAGATCCCGATCCAGACGATCAGGAGCACGAGCGGCAGCACGACGGCCCACTCGCGGAGACTCAGGTCGTGCAGCGCGCGGTTCTCGTCGTGGGTAACCGGGCCCAGGGCGACGCGCTGGTACATCCACAGGATGTAGACGGCGGCGAAGATGATGCCCAGTGTCGCGAAGGCCGCCGCCGTGCGGTTCACCTGGAAGGCGCCCACGAGGATGAGGAACTCGCCCACGAACCCGTTCAGTCCGGGCAGGCCGAGCGACGAGAGACAGACCACCAGGAAGATGACGGAGAACGCCGGCATGATCGCCCACAGTCCGCCGAACTCGCGGATGAGCCGGGTGTGGCGGCGCTCGTAGATCATGCCGACCATCAAGAAGAGCGCGCCCGTCGACACGCCGTGGTTGATCATCTGCAGCACGCCGCCCACCACGCCCTGCTGGTTGAGGGCGAAGATCCCGAGCATGACGAATCCCAGGTGGCTGACGCTCGAGTACGCGACGAGCTTCTTGAGGTCGGGCTGCACGGTCGACACCCACGCGCCGTACACGATGCCGATCACGGCGAGCACGAACACGAGCGGGGCCCAGTCGATGCTGGCGTCGGGGAACAGCGGCAGGCAGAAACGCAGGAAGCCGTACGTCCCCATCTTCAGCATGACGCCGGCCAGGATGACGGAGCCCGGCGTGGGCGCCTCGACGTGCGCGTCGGGCAGCCAGGTGTGGAACGGGAAGACGGGCACCTTCACGGCGAAGGCGAGCGCGAAGGCGAGGAACATCAGGGTCTGGCCGCCCCCCGGGGCGAGCACGTGGCGCGCCACCGTGGGCAGGTCGAAGGTGTAGGTGCCGGTGGCAAGGCCGTGCTGGTAGTACAGCGCGAGGATGGCCACCAGCATGAGCACCGAGCCAACCATCGTGTAGAGCACGAACTTCACCGCGGCGTAGATGCGGTTGGCGCCACCCCACACGCCGATGATGAAGTACATCGGGATCAGCATCGCCTCCCAGAACACGTAGAAGAGAAAGAGGTCGAGGCTGATGAACACGCCCAGCATGCCCGTCTCGAGGATGAGGACGGTCGCCACGAACTCCTTCACGCGGTCTTCCACGGCGTGCCAGGCCCCGAGCAGCGCGAGCGGCGTGAGGAACGTCGTGAGGAGGACGAGGAGGAGGCTGATCCCGTCGATGCCGACGTGATAGTTCGCCCCCAGCGACGGCAGCCAGTTCGCGAACTCCTCGAACTGGTAATCCGCCGAGCTCCCGTCGAACCGGACCCAGAGCGGGAGCGACAGCACGAAGGCGGCGATCGACACGCCGAGCGAGGCGCGGCGGAGGAGGCCGGTGTCCGCGCGCGGGACCAGCAGCAGCGCCAGGCCGCCGACGGCGGGGAGGAACGTGACGATGGAGAGGACGTGCGACACGGTCAGCGCGCGAGGAGGAACGCGACCACCACCACGGCGCCGGCGAGCATGGTGAGCGCGTAGTTCATCACGTACCCGGTCTGCAGTCGCCGAAAGCCGGCCGCCCAGCCGATGATCGCGCGCCCGAGGAGATTCACGACCCCGTCGATCGTCTGCTGATCGATGAGCCCGGCGCAGACACGCCACAGCGCGAAGAGCGGCTGCACGATCACGCGATCGTAGATCCAGTCGACGTAGTAGGCGTTCAGGACCAGGCGGTGCAGCGCCGAACGCGGCTCAGCGACGAGGTCCGGACGCGCCGCGCGAATACCGTAGTAGCGGAACAACGCGAGCGCGATGCCGGCGACGGCCACCGCGACGGAGACGACCACCACGACGGCCGCCGCCACGCCGCCGTGGTGCGCCTCGCTGGCGGGCAGCACCGCGGCGAGGAAGCCCGTGAAGCGTCGTCCGTTCTCGGACGGGATCTCGACCCACCCCGCCACGACGGTCAGCAGCGCGAGGACGACGAGGGGGAGGGTCATCACGAGGGGCGACTCGTGGGCGTGGTGCGCGACCTCCCTCGACATGCGAGGCCCGCCGAGGAAGGCCAGGATCCACAGCCGGAAGATGTAGTACGCGGTCATCAGCGCGCCCGCGAGGAGGAGCAGGTACACGAGCATGTGGCCGCTGAAAAACGCGGACGCGAGAATCGCGTCCTTCGAGAAGAAGCCCGCCAGACCCGGAAAGCCGGCCAGGCCCGCCGCGCCGATCACCATCGTCACCGCCGTGACGACCATGCGCGGCGCCAGTCCGCCCATCTTGCGCAGGTCCTGCTCGCCCTGCAGCGCGTGGATCACGCTGCCGGCGCCGAGGAACAGGAGCGCCTTGAAGAAGGCGTGCGTGACGAGATGGAAGATGCCGGCGGCGTACGCGCCCATCCCGACAGCCGCGAACATGTAGCCGAGCTGGCTCACCGTGGAGTAGGCGAGCACGCGCTTGATGTCCGTCTGCACGAGGGCCACCGTCGCCGCGAAGACGGCGGTCAGCACGCCAATCCACATGACCACGGGCAGCACCGCCCCGGACCGCTCGAAGACCGCGTGGCTCCGCGCCACCATGTAGACGCCGGCCGTGACCATCGTCGCCGCGTGGATCAGCGCCGACACCGGCGTCGGGCCTTCCATCGCGTCGGGAAGCCAGACGTGGAGCGGCAGCTGGGCCGACTTGCCGCAGGCGCCCATGAAGAGCAGCAGCGCGATCCCCGTCGCGGCGGCGGGCGCGAGCTTGTCGACACCGGCGAAGACCTCGGCGTAGTTCAGCGTGCCGAGGGCGACCCACAGCCACATGACCCCGAGGCCGAAGCCGAAGTCGCCGACGCGGTTGACGATGAACGCCTTCTTGCCCGCGTTGACGGCCGACTCGCGCGTGTACCAGAAGCCGATCAGGAGATACGAGCAGAGCCCGACCGCTTCCCAGAACACGTAGAGGAGGAGGAAGTTGCCGGCCAGCACGAGCATGGTCATCGAGAACACGAAGAGATTGAGGTACGCGAAGAAGCGCGGATAGCCGGGATCGCCGTGCATGTAGCCGATGGAGTACAGATGGATGAGCGACCCGACCCCGGTCACGACGAGCAGCATGACGGCCGTGAGCTGGTCGACGTTGGCGAGAACCCACGTCTCGAAGTCGCCCGCGACGATCCAGGGAAAGAGCCGCGCCGCGAACGGGCCGGTGCTCGACACCCGCGAGAACACCGCGCACGCCGCCGCGAACGACGCGAACAGCGCGGGCACGGCGATCCAGTGAGCGCGCTGCCGAAGGACCCGACCGAACAGGACGTTGAGGAGGGCCCCGGCGAGGGGAAATGCCGGGATCAACCAGACGGTCGTGGACACCGGCCGACTGTATCAAGCGTTCACAAAGTGTCAAGAACTCACACTGCGCGGTGTAGAGTTCGATCAAGATTGACCCTATGGACCCCGCGAGATACTGCAGGAAACGGTGGCGGCGTCATGGCGTGCGTTTAGGCGGCGGGTGGCGCCAGGCGGAGAGCGAGTTTCTCCGCCGGTGTCTGGCCCTTCAACGCAAGGGACAGCCGGTCGTAGTTGTAGGTCGTCTCCCAGGCACGTAGAGCGACACTTGCCTCATCGAAATCCTGAAAGGTACGCCTGCTCCAGAACTCTTCGTGATCGATCCGGTGACTGCGTTCGACCTTGCCGTTCTGCTGAGGGCGTCGAGGCCGGATGTAACGGTGGCGGATGCCGGCGGCTTCGACGGCGAGGGCAAACTCGAAGGGGAACTCTCGCCCGTTGTCGCACTGCAGACGTCGGATCGCGAAGGGTAATGCGGTGACGAGCTCCCGGAGGAAGGCCATGCTCGAGCCTTGGTTGAGCGTCCGGTAGAGACGCAGGACACGAAACCGTGTGCAGTCATCAATGGCGGTGTACTGAAACGCCCACCGCCCGCGGATGCGGACGAACTTCACGTCGACCTGAACGGAGTCTCCTGGCTCGGGCTTCTCGAAAAGTCGGAGCTGGCGCGGTGCGCGTTTACGGGTACGCCGCAGGTACGGCAGCCCGAGATCGACAAAAATCCGCTGCAGCGTCCCCATCGCCAGCCGGACCCGATGCCGGCGCAGTAGCCAGAGACGCGTACGCGCCGCTCCGTACGCGAGTTCCTGGCGAGCTTGACGAATCAGCTCCAGCACCTCCGCCGTCACTCGACGCTGGCGCCGGTGTGGATAACGCGGGACCAGTCCCTTAATCCCTTCTGCCCGCCAGCGCTTGCGCCAGCGCCGAACGGTGCGCGCGCTCACCCCGTACCGACGGCCGGCTGCAGTTGGCCCATGAGTGCCGGCGTAACCGAGCACCACGAGCCGGTGGCGAACGCGCTCCCGATACTGCGGCGCAACCTTCACATCGGTCAGCCTGATCATTCAGCCCTCCCGGAAAGGCTTGGACACCGTCGGTGCCCATGAAAGCAGGAAGAGTCAATCTCAGATAGATACCTCAGAACTCACACTGCGCGGCGGATGCGGACGACGATGCGCACGGATCCTTCGGTGGCGAGGAGGCTGCGTGCTAACATCGCCGTCGTGCCGTCGCGGTCCCGCAACAGGCTGTTGCTGCCCTTCGTGGTGTTCCTCGTCCTCATCGTCGTCGTTCCCCTCGGCTATCTGGGCTGGCGGCAGTCCGTGCCGGGCGTTCGCGTCCTCAGCACGCCACCCAAGCTCGTGGGCCACAAGGGCGAGATCGCGCTCGACGTGCAGGCGGCGCGCGGCAACGTCGCGCGCGTCGAGATGCGACTGGTGCAGGGCGACAAGATCGCCGTGCTCACCAAGCAGGACGGGGCACTCGGTCCGCGCGTGAACCTGCCCGTCAGGTTCGAGACGACCCCGCTCGGGATGCGCGAGGGCGCGGCGTCGTTCGAGGTGTGGGCAACGGACGACTTCTGGCGTCCGCTCCGCTCCCGGGACCGCGCGGTGGCGACCTTCCCGGTCACCATCGATCTGACGCCGCCGAAGGTGGAGATCGTCGCGGCCACGCAGTACCTGTCACCGGGCGGCGCCGGTCTCATCATCTACCGGGTGACGGGCGCGTCGCGCGAGGGGATCGTGGTGGGGACGACGCGCTTCGCCGGCACCGCGATGGGACCGCAGGACCAGAACCTCCGCGTGGCGCTGGTCGCGCTGCCCTACGACTGGACGACCGCGATGCCGCTCAGCGTGACCGCGGAGGACGAGGCCGGCAACGTCGCGACGCGGGGTGTTCCCGTCGAGATCAAGCCGCGGCGGTTTCCGAAAGACCGCATCGAGGTCAAGGATTCGCTCCTCCAGGCGAAGATCCCCGAGCTCTTGCCGCAGTGGCCGCCGGGGAAGCCGCTCGTGGAAGGCTTCCTCGTGATCAACCGCGACCAGCGGAAGCAGGCGGAGCAAGAGAAGCGGCGCCTCGGCGCCAAGAGCGCGGACAAGCCGCTCTTCGAGGGCGCCTTCGTCCAGCCGCGCAACACCAAGGTCTTCTCGAACTTCGCCGAGACCCGCACCTACTTCTACCAGGGGCGCGAGATCGACACGCAGGTGCACTACGGCTACGACCTGGCGTCGACGAAGCAGTCGCCCGTGCCGGCCGCGAACAAGGGCACCGTGGTCTTCGCCGGTCCGCTCACGATCTACGGCAACGCCGTGATCCTCGACCACGGGCTCGGGCTCATGACGCTCTACGGCCACCTCTCGACCATCGACGTGAAGGTCGGGGACGCCGTCGACAAGGGCAAGGAGCTCGGACGCAGCGGCAACACGGGTCTCGCCATCGGTGACCACCTGCACTACGAGGTGCTCGTGCACGGGATCTCGGTGACGCCGCTCGAGTGGTGGGACACGAAGTGGATCCGCGACCACGTCTCGAAGCCGCTCAAGACGGCGGGACTGCCGGAGATCACGGGGGCCGAGTACGGCGCCGCCCCCACGAGCGAGGACGCGTCGGATCGCGAGAGCGCGCGGCCGCGCGCCCGTCGCCGTCGCTGAGGGAGCGCGGGGCCGGTTTACGTCGAGGTGGTCGCCGCGCGCAGGAGCGCGCGCGGCGGCACGTAGTCGCCGATCACGCCGAGCAGCGTGTCCAGCAAGACGGGACGCCGCGCGAGCAGGCGCGCGGCGAGATCGGCCGTCCAGCGCCGGCGGATCACCTGCTGCAGCCCGCGCGTGACCCACGTCTTGTCGCGGAACGCCCTCGCCCGCGCGTCCGCATACGAGGCCAGCGCGCGGAGCGAGCAATCGCCCGCCCGTAGCGCCCGCACCGCCGTCTCGGCAGCCAGTTCCGCCCCGCGCAGCGCCGCGAAGATGCCCTCGCCCGTGAACGGATCGTAGAAGCCGGCCGCGTCACCGACCAGGAGCACGCCGCCCACGCGCGGGCGGCTCACGCGATACGCGAGCGGTCCGAGCGCGCGGACGCGCTCGCGGGTGGCGCCGGCCAGGCGACGCGCGAGATGGCCAAGCTGCTTCACGCGCGCGTCGAAGAAGTCGTCGAGCCGCGCACTCCAGGGACGCGCGTGGGCGAGCGGCACGACGAGGCTCAGGTTCACGCGATCGCGACCGACGGGGTTCAGGATCGCGTAGTCGGGCGGGTCGACGAAGATCTCACCGTACCCGCTGCAGTCCCGAAGCCCCGTGACGTACGTCCCGAGCGCCATCCGACGCAGCCGGTGCGACGTCCGACAGCCGAGCCGCTCGGCCACGACCGACGCGCGTCCGTCCGCCGCGATCACGAGGGGCGCCCTCAGGACGTGCGCGTGCGCGCGACCGTCCACGGCGCGCACGCCGGCGACGCCATCGCCCTCCATCACGAGGTCCACCACCCGCATCTCCTCACGCAGATCGACGGCGAGCGTCCGCACGCGGTCGACGAGAGTCGCGTCGAGGACGACGCGGGGGACGGCCAGGGCGTGGCCGCAGTACGGTCGCCAGGCATCGATGGCGCGGTAGCTCGCGGTGAGGACCGCGCCGTCAGGCGCCGTGATGCGCATGCCGTGCAGCGGCACGGCGTCGGCGGCTTCCAGCGTCTTCAGCACGCCTAGCCGGTCGAGGACACGCACCGCCTCCGGACTGACGTACTCGCCGCAGAGCTTCGGGCGGGGAAACCGGGCGCGATCGAGGGCGACGACGCGGAAGCCCTGCTCCGCGAGGAGGATCGCGGTGGCGGCGCCGGCGGGCCCCGCGCCCACCACGACGACGTCGGCGTCGCGTTCGCTCACGGCGCCACCAGCAACACGCGCAGCCACACCGGGTGCGGCACGATTCGCGCGTCCCGGAGGCCCGCCTTCTCGGCCAGCGCGAGCAGCTCGTGCGCATCGTAGGCGCGCCGCACGGAGAGGGGCCCGTCGTGCCGCGAGAACCGATGACGGGCGAAGAGCCGCGTGGCGACCCACACGAGCAGCCAGGTCGCGCGCGAGCGGAGGAGGTCGTTCACCACCACGACACCGCGCGAGACGGCGCGCATCTCGGCGAGCGCCGCGACCGCGCCATCCGGATCGAGATGGTGCAGCGTCAGCGCACACACCGCGACGTCGGCCGACCGCTCGCGCAGGGGCAGCGCGGTGGCGTCGCCGCAGACGTGCACGATCTCGGGATAGGCGCGACAGATCGTCGTGCCGAGGGCCAGGCTCGCGGGATCACGATCGACGACCACCACGCGCACGCGCCGTCCCTCCCGCCGCGCCCAGCGCACGCAGCGGACCGCGAGGTCGCCGCGGCCGCCGCCCACGTCCACGATCACCAGGGTTCGATCGCGCGGGACGCGCTGCGCCGCGCGCGCGATCTCCGCGAGGGTGATCGCGTAGCCGCGGAACCACGCGTCGAGCCGCTCGATGTCGTCCAGCGCCACGGCGAGATCCTCGACGGGCATCGGCGAGTCGAGTCGCTCCCGCGCGTGCTCCTCGCGACGCATCACCAGCGCAGGAGCGCGCCCTCGGCCGCGAAGCCCGGGCCGAGGCCGATCATCACGCCCCATTCGCCCGGGACAGGCGGCTCGGCGCGCAGGCTCTCCTCGAGCACGAACAGGATGGTGGCCGACGACATGTTCCCGAAGTGGCGCAGCACGGTTCGCGAGGGCGCCGTCTGGGCCTCGGTCAGCTCGAGCAGCGTGCCGGCGCGATCCAGCACGCGTCGCCCCGCCGAGTGCAGGATCCATCGCCGCACGTCCTCGCGCTTGAGCCCGTGTGTGTCGAGGAGCACGCCGGCCATCTCCGTCATCATCGCGGCGCCGATGCGGCGGACGTCCTTGGAGAGGACGACGCGCGGGCGGCCGCCCGGATACTCGAAGCCCATGGCGTCCAGGTGCTCGGGCCGGAACCGCGTGCGGTGCTCGACGATCGTCGCGCCGGCGCCGTCGGCACCGAGCGCGAGCGCCCCCGCGCCGTCGGCGAAGATGGCGTGGGCCACCGCGCTCTCCAGGCGATCATCGAGGAAGTACGCCGCGGAGCAGATCTCCACGGCCACGAGCAGCGCGCGATGACCGGGGAACGCGCGCAGGTGGTTCCACGCGAGCTCGAGCGCGACCATCGCGGACGCGCAGCCCGTGTCGCCGACGTGCGCGCGCTGCACGTCCGGACGACAGCCGAGGCGCGCCACAAGGTGCGCGTCGAGACTGGGCGTCATGCGGCCCGTGCACGTCGTGGTGACGAGGAAGTCGACGTCCGCCACGTCCCAGCCCGCGCGCGCGAGCGCCGCGCGCGCGGCCTCCTCGCCGAGGGCGAGCGCGCCCGCGCTCCAGCGCGCGTTCAGCTCGTCGACGGTCTCGTCGGGACGAAAGCGGGCAGGATCGATCCAGAGATGACGACCGTCGATGGCGCTCCGCGAGAAGAAGTTGCGGCGGCGCTCGTCGGTGTACCCGGCCATCGCCAAGAGCTCGTCCTGCGCGAAGCGATGCGGGGGCACGGCGGTGGCAACGGCAGCGATCTTCGGCATAAGATGAGGACCAATTTCGAGCATACTGCGAGGGTCGAGCGCATGCCACTGTACAGCTTCGAGGGAAAGTCGCCCGTCGTGCATCCGAGCGCGTTCATCGCGCCGACCGCCGTGCTGATCGGCGACGTCACCGTCGAGGAGAATGCCTCCGTGTGGTACAACGCCGTCTTGCGCAGCGACTTCAATCCCATCGTGGTGCGGCGCGGCGCCAACGTGCAGGACTGCGCGGTCGTGCACGTCACGCCGGCCAGCGGCGTGGACATCGGCGCGGGCGCGACGATCGGACACAACTGCACCGTGCACGCGTGCACGATCGGTGAAGAAGCCCTCGTGGGCAACGGGTCCACCGTGCTCGACGGCGCCCGTGTCGGCGTGCGCGCGATGGTGGCGGCGGGCGCGCTCGTCACGCCGGGCACGGAGATTCCCGACGGCACGCTCGCGGTGGGGACGCCCGCCAAGGTGCGCGGTCCGCTTGCGGGCACGCCGGCCGAGCGCTGGGTGCTGATGAACCCCAAGGGCTACCAGGCGCTCGCCCAGCGCCACAAGGCCGGCGTCGCGCCGGTGGCATGACCGTCCCTCATCACCATCATCACGCCGAGCGGCATTTCCAGGGCGCGGAGGTCGTCCGCGACGTCGTGCTCGGCATGTCCGACGGTCTGACGGTACCGTTCGCGCTCGCGGCGGGGCTCACCGGCGCCGTCGCGCAGACGCGGATCATCGTCGTCGCCGGCGTGGCGGAGGTCGCCGCGGGCGCGATCGCGATGGGCCTGGGCGGCTACCTCGCAGCCAAGAGCCAGATCGAGCACTACGCGAGCGAGCGCGCACGCGAGCGCCGCGAGGTGACCGACAAGCCGGCCGCCGAAGAGGCGGAAGTGCTGGACCTCCTCCAGACGTATGGCGTGCAGGCGGAGGAGGCCGCGCCCGTGGTGCACGCGCTCCGCCGCCGACCCGAAGCGTGGGTCGACTTCATGATGCGCTTCGAGCTCGGGCTCGAGCGCCCCGATCCCCGGCGCGCGGTGTGGAGCGCCATCACCATCGGGGCGTCGTACGTCGTGGGCGGCCTCATCCCGCTCGCGTCGTACATGGTGCTGGCCGACGCACGGCTCGCCCTCGTCGTGTCGATCGCGGTCACGCTGGCCGCGCTCCTCGCCTTCGGCTACGTCAAGGGACTCTTCACGGGGACCGCACCCGTCCGGAGCGCGCTCCAGACCGCGCTCATCGGCGGCCTCGCCGCGGCGACTGCCTACGGGATCGCGCACGCCATCGCGTGACGGGGCGTGATCGCGTGGCGCGGGTTCTCGCGACCGCGCTCGTGGGCCTGCTCGTCGCGTCCGGCTGCGCCTGGCACGCCAGCGGTGTCGAGCACTACGTGGGCCCTGTCGTGTTCCGCTACCGTCCCGCCGACGGCACGCGCGGCAGCGTCAGGCAGGTCGTGCGGCTCGGCGTCGCCGTCGACGCCGGCGCGCAGTGGGGCATCGCGGCCGGGGTGACCGAGCGTCTCGCCGG
>JBKPPN010000107.1:0-14083 GCA_046733575.1 Candidatus Methylomirabilota bacterium
GCCATGACGCATGTCGGCTGGATCTCGGGCGGCGTGCACGCCACGATCAACGTGCCGCCGCTCCGCCTCTTCGGTCTCGAGCTCGACAGCGCGGGCGAGCGCTATCTGCTCTGCCTCGTCGTCGTGACCGGGATGACGCTGTTCGCCAAGAACGTCGTGCGGAGCCGGGTGGGGCGCGCGTGGATGGCCATCCGCGACCGCGACGTGGCCGCCGAGATCATGGGGATCTCGCTCTTCAAGTACAAGCTCATGGCGTTCATGGTGAGCTCGTTCTACGCGGGCGTGGCGGGCGCGCTGATCGCGTTCGCGTTCTACCAGGCCGCCAACATCGAGGAGTTCACGCTCACCAACTCCATCCGGATTCTTGGCATGGTGCTCATCGGCGGGCTCGGCTCGATCATGGGCAGCTTCCTGGGCGCCGGCTTCGTCGTGCTGCTGCCCATCGTGATCGCCAACGTCCTGCACGTGGTGACCTCGCTCACGGGCGGCCTCGTGCGGACCGACGTCGTGGCCAACATGGAGCTCGTGGTGTTCGGCGCGCTGATCCTGTTCTTCCTGATCGTGGAGCCGCTCGGACTCGCTCGACTGTGGAAGACCTTCAAGGACTACCTACGGCTGTGGCCCTTTCCCTACTGAGGCCACGGATCGCGACGAGGAGGACAGCATGAGAGGAAAGCTTGGCACGCTCGTGGCGTCGCTGGTGCTCGCGACGCTGCTCGGGCCGCTGGCGTCCGCGCACGCCGAGGAGATCACGCTGCCCCTGATGATCTATCGCACCGGTCCGTTCGCTCCGGGCGGCAGTGGCATCGGCGGCGGCATGGAAGACTACTTCGCCCTCATGAACGCCAAGGGCGGTGTCGACGGCATGACGTTCAAGTGGGAGGAGTGCGAGACCGCCTACGACACCGCGCGCGGCGTGGAGTGCTACGAGCGCTACAAGACCAAGGCGTTCTTCTTCTCGCCGCTCTCGACGGGCAAGGTCTACGCGCTCGCCGACCGGTCCGAGAAGGACAGGATCCCGCTCCTCACGCTCGGGTACGGCCGCTCCGAGGCGACGGACGGCAAGACGTGGCCGTACCTGTTCCCGGTCGTGGCGACCTACTGGTCGCAGGCCTCCGCGATGATGAACTACATCGCGCAGAAGGAAGGCGGGATGGACAAGCTCAAGGGCAAGAAGATCGCCCTCCTGCACCTCGACATCCCGTACGGCCGCGAGCCCATCCCGATCCTCGAGCGCCTCGCCCGCGAGAAGGGCTTCGAGTTCCGGAACTTCCCGCTGCCGTCGCCCGGCATCGAGCAGAGCGCGGCGTGGGTCGACATCGCGCGCCGCTATCGCGCCGACTACACGCTGCAGTGGAACTGGGGCGCGTCGTGCACGGCGCCCTACAAGGAGATGCAGAAGGTCAACTATCCCATCGAGAAATTCATGAGCGTGTGGTGGTGCGGCTCCGAGGAGGACGTCCGCCCCGCGGGTGAGGCGTCGGTGGGCGCCGTGGCGGCTGCCTTCAACATCGGCGGCCGGCAGTTCCCCGTGATGCAGGAGATCCTCGAGAAGGTCCACAAGGCGGGCAAGGGAAACCTCGACACCGAGCGCGTGGGCACGATCTTCCACTCACGCGGCGTGGTGCACGGGATCATCCTGACCGAGGCCATGCGCACCGCCATCAAGGCGAAGGGCAAGCCGCTCACGGGCGAGAAGATGGAGTACGGGCTGGCCAATCTGAACATCACCTCCGCGCGCATCAAGGAGCTCGGGGCGGAGGGCATGATGCCGGAGCTCAAGACCACGCCGGAGAACCACGGCGGCATCTCGGGCGTGAAGATGATCAAGTGGGACGGCAAGGCGTGGACGCCAATCACGGACTGGATCCAGCCCGACGTCGCCGTCGTGTCCGATCAGGTGAAGGTCACCGCCGAGAAGGTGCGGGCGGAGAAGGCGGGCAAGAAGTAGCGGCATGGCCAACGCCGGGCCCCTGCTCAAGGTCGAGAACATCGAGGTCATCTACGACCACGTGATCCTCGTCCTCAAGGGGGTGTCGCTGGAGGTTCCCGAGGGGGGCATCGTCGCTCTCCTCGGGGCCAATGGCGCCGGCAAGTCGACCACGCTCAAGGCCATCTCGAACCTGCTGCACGCCGAGCGTGGCGAGATCACCAAGGGTCACATCGAGTTCCGCGGCGAGCGTCTCGGCGGCCGCGACGCCGCGGACCTGGTCCGCGCCGGGATCGTGCAGGTCATGGAAGGCCGGCGTGTGTTCGAGCATCTCACCGTCCAGGAAAACATCCTGACCGGCGCGTACAGCCGCCGCGACCGCGCCGGGACCCGATCCGATCTGGAGATGGTGTATACGTATTTCCCACGATTACGGGAGCGGAGGTCGGTGAAGGCCGGATACATCTCGGGCGGTGAGCAGCAGATGGTGGCCATCGGTCGAGCGCTGATGGCGCGTCCCGCGCTCATGCTCCTGGATGAGCCGTCCATGGGTCTGGCCCCGCTCCTCGTCAAGGAGATCTTCGACATCGTGCAGCGGTTGAACCGCCAGGAGAAGGTCTCGATCCTGCTCGCCGAGCAGAACGCGCGCGTCGCCCTGGGCGTCGTCGACTACGGCTACGTCATGGAGAGCGGGCGCATCGTGCTCGACGGTCCGGCCGACACGCTGCGCTCGAACGAGGACATCAAGGAGTTCTACCTGGGCCTCACCGGCGTCGGCCAGCGCAAGTCCTACCGCGACGTGAAGCACTATCGCCGTCGCAAGCGATGGCTGTCATGAACCCGGACGCCGCGTGGTGGCCGTCATGAGCACGCGGGCGGGGGAGCGGTCGGCCGACGAGGCGCCGCAGCTCGTGCTGCAGGAGGTGTCGAAGTCGTTCGGCGGCGTGCAGGCCGTGACGCGGGTGAGTCTCGAGGTCCGGCGCGGCGAGATGGTCTCGGTCATCGGCCCGAATGGCGCGGGCAAGACCACCGTGCTCAACATGATCAGCGGGTTCTACCATCCGAACTCCGGCGCGATCCGCCTCGACGGCCGCGACGTCACACACGTGCATCCCAGCCGCATCGCGGAGCTCGGGGTGGCGCGGACGTTCCAGAACATCGCCCTCTTCCGCGGCATGACCGTGCTCGACAACCTCATGCTGGGCCGGCACGTGCAGATGAAGTCGGGCGTGCTCGCCTCGTTCGTCTACTGGGGCCTGGCCCAGAAGGAAGAGGTCGCGCACCGCCGTCGCGTCGAGGACATCATCGACTTCCTCAAGATCCAGGACCTGCGCAAGCGGCCGACGGGCTCGCTCGCCTACGGCCTGCAGAAGCGCGTGGAGCTCGGCCGCGCCCTCGCCCTCGATCCCAAGATCCTCCTCCTCGACGAGCCGATGGGCGGGATGAACCAGGAGGAGAAGGAGGACATGGCGCGCTTCGTCCTCGACGTCAACGAGGAGTGGGGCACGACCATCATCCTCATCGAGCACGACATGGGAGTGGTCATGGACATCTCCGACCGCGTCGCGGTTCTCGACATGGGACAGAAGATCGCCGAGGGCAAGCCCGACGAGGTGCGCGCCGATCCGCAGGTCATCAAGGCCTACCTGGGCGACACCAAGGGCCGGCGATGACCGCGACCATCGCGACGACGCTGCCTCGCCTGCTCGAGAAGAACGCGCGCGATCTCGCGAACCGTCCCGCCCTGCGCGAGAAGGACCGCGGCATCTGGCAGACGTGGACGTGGCGGCACTACCACGACCACGTGCGCGACTTCGCCCTCGGCCTCGCCGCCCTCGGATTCCAGCGCGGCGAGCGCCTGAGCGTCATCGGCGACAACCGTCCCCGCCTCTACGCGGCCCAGCTCGCCGCGCAGTGCCTGGGCGGCGTGTCCGTGCCCGTCTACCAGGACTCGATCGCGCGCGAGCTCGCCTACGTGTGGAACCACGCCGACGTGTCCGTGATCGTGGCCGAGGACCAGGAGCAGGTCGACAAGGTGCTCGCCCTCAAGACCGAGCTGCCCGCGCTGCGGCTCGTGGTGTACGACGATGCGCGCGGCATGACGCACTACCGTCACGAGTGGCTGGTGTCCTTCGAGGACGTGGAAGCGCGCGGCCGCGAGTTCGCCGCCTCGCACCCGCAGTTCTTCGAGACCGAGGTGGGCAAGGGCGCGCCCGACGACGTCGCCATGATCTGCTACACGTCGGGGACGACCGGCAATCCCAAGGGCGCCATGATCACGCACGCCAACGCCATCGAGGTGGCGCGCGTCTTCGCGGAGGCCGAGCATCTCCGCTCCGACGACGACGCGCTCGCCTACCTGCCCATGGCGTGGGCGGGTGACGCCGTCTACACGGTGTTCACGGGACTGGTGAGCGGCTTCTGCGCGAACTGCCCGGAGAGTCCGGAGACCGTGCAGCGCGACCTGCGCGAGGTCGGCCCGACCGTCGTGCTCGCCCCGCCGCGCATCTGGGAGAACATGCTCACCGCCGTGCAGGTGCGCGCGGCGGACGCCTCGCCGCTCAAGCGCTGGACCTTCGACCGCTTCCGCGCCGCCGCGGAGCGCGCCGAGCTGCTGCGCGGCGACGGCAAGCGGGTGCCGCTCGGGCTGCGCCTGATGTGCACGCTCGGCGAGTTCTTCGTCTACGGTCCCGTGCGCGATCAGCTCGGCCTCCGACGCGCCAAGTGGGCGCTGACGGGCGGCGCCCCCCTCGGCCCGGACACCTTCCGCTTCTTCCGCTCGATCGGCGTCAACCTCAAGCAGGTGTACGGCTCGACGGAGACGACGGGGCTCGTCTCGCTCCAGCCCGACGGCGAGGCGAATCCGACCACGGCGGGGCGACCGTGCGAGGGCTACGAGGTGAAGATCGCGGACCGCGGCGAGGTGCTCGTGCGCGGCGTCGGCGTCTTCAAGGGCTATCTCAAGAACGACGAGGCCACGCGTGAGGTGATCGATCCCGACGGCTGGTTCCACACCGGCGACGCCGGCTACGTCGATCCACGCGGTCACCTCGTCATCATCGATCGCGCCAAGGACGTGGGCGCGGTGGCCGACGGGACGCCGTTCGCGCCCCAGTTCATCGAGAACAAGCTGAAGTTCAGCCCCTTCGTGCGCGAGGCGATGGCCCTCGGCCACGACCGCCCGTTCGTGGCCGCGATGATCGCCATCGATCCCACCACGGTCGGCACGTGGGCGGAGCGGCGCGGGCTGCCGTACACGAGCTACATGGACCTGAGCCAGAAGCCGGAGGTGCGCGGGCTCATCCGCGAGGAAGTGCGCAAGTGCAACGCCACCCTGCCGGAGTCCACGCGCATCCGGCGCTTCCTGCTCCTCACCAAGGACCTCGACGCCGACGACGCCGAGATGACGCGCACGCGCAAGATCCGTCGCCGCCACATCGCCGAGAAGTACGCGGGCTCGATTGACGCGCTCTACGGGGGGGCCCGCGAGGTCGCGGTCACCACGGCCATCACGTACGAGGACGGACGTCAGGCGCAGATCCAGTCGCGGGTGACCATCGAGGACGTGGAGAGCGATGGGGCGCCCGCGGAGGCGCTGGCGGGAGCGGCCCGTGGCTGACTTCGACTGGCAGTTCTTCGTCCTGCTCATGTCCAACGGCGTGCTGATCGGGCTCATGTACTCGCTCATCGCGCTCGGCTTCGTGCTCGTCTACAAGGCGACCGACGCCATCAACTTCGCGCAGGGCGAGTTCGTGATGTTCGCGGGCTTCCTCGTCGCGGTGGCATTGAACGTCTACGGCATTTCGCTGTGGATCTCCGTGGTGCTGGGCCTCGTGGCCATGGTGGCGCTCGGGTTCGTGCTGGAGCGCGTGATGCTGCGGCGGCTCATCGGCCGTCCCGTCGTCGCGGTCGTCATGGCGACCATCGGGCTCGCCGCCATCCTGCGCGGCGTCGGTCCGCTCGCGTGGGGCGCGCAGACGCGTCCGCTCCCGCTGCCCATCCCCGACGACCCCATCCCGCTCGGACCGCTCCTCGTCCCGCCCATCCAGCTCCTCGGCGCGGCGGTGAGCCTCGCCTTCCTCGCCGCCTTCGGGTGGTTCTTCCTGAAGAGCCGCAAGGGCATCGCCATGCGCGCGGTGGCCGACAACCAGCAGGTGGCGATGGCCATGGGGATCAACGTCGAGCGCTACTTCGGTCTGGCGTGGGCCATGACCGGCGTCGTCTCCGCCCTGGGCGGGATCATCTGGGGCAGCATGCTGGGCGTCGACATCCAGCTGTCGCTCGTCGGCTTCAAGGTCTTTCCGGTCGTGATCCTCGGCGGGCTCGACTCCATCCCGGGCGCCGTGGTCGGCGGCCTCATCGTCGGCATCGTGGAGAACGTGGCCGCAGGCTACATCGATCCGCTCGTGGGCGGGGGGACGAAGGACTTCGCGCCCTACGTGCTGATGATCATCGCGCTGATGGTCCGGCCCTACGGCATCTTCGGCAAGCAGATCATCGAGAGGGTGTAGACGGTGTTCCACCGCGAGGCCGGCATCCTCAAGACCACGTACGAGGCCGACATGGCGCTCTACCCGCTGCCCGTCGCTCGCTGGGCGGTGGCGGCCCTCGCCGTGCTGTTCTTCGTCGTGCTGCCGCTCAGCGTCGACGATTACTACCTCTCGCTCGTCAACCTGATCTCCGTCGCCGTCATCGGCGCGCTCGGGCTCAACATCCTCGTCGGGTACACGGGACAGATCTCCATCGGCCACGGCGCCTTCATGTCCGTCGGCGCCTACACGGCCGCCAACCTCGCCGTGCGCCTGGGGCTGCCGTTCTGGATCTGCCTGCCCGCGGGCGGGCTCATGGCCGCCATCGTCGGCGGCGTGGTGGGCATCCCGTCGCTCCGCATCAAGGGCCTCTACCTCGCCATCGCCACGCTCGCCGGGCAGCTCATCATCGAGTGGACGATCAACCACGTGACCTTCATCAGCGGCGGCGTGCAGGCGTCCATCGAGGTCCCGCGACCGCGCCTGGGCAGCTACGTCATCGCCACCCAGCGGCAGATGTACTTCTTCCTCCTCGTCTTCGTGGTGCTCGCGCTGATCGGCACGCTGAACCTCGTGCGCAGTCGCGTGGGGCGCGCCTTCATCGCCATCCGCGACCACGACATCGCGGCGGAGATCATCGGCGTGAACATCTTCCGCTACAAGCTCATCGCCTTCGCGATCTCGTCCTTCTACGCCGGGGTGACGGGCGTCCTCTACACGTACTACCTCGGCATCGCGAACTACGAGCAGTTCCAGATCACGGTGTCGATCGATTACCTCGCGATGATCATCATCGGCGGACTGGGCTCGGTGCTGGGCTCGGTGTTCGGAGCCATCTTCGTGACGCTGCTCCCGATCCTCATCCGCTACTTCATGGAAGCGTTCGGAGGGGTGCTGTTCAGCCCCGCCGCGGTGCTCAACATCATCCCCAACATGCGGCTGATCCTCTTCGGCGCGCTGATCATCTTCTTCCTCGTCGTGGAGCCGGAGGGGCTCAACCGTCTCTGGCGCAACATCCGGAACTATTTCCGGGTCTGGCCGTTCGCTTACTGACCGCAGTGCAGGCTGTGCGAGGACGCGCCCGGCGCGTCGAAAAGGAGGTCGTGATGAGAAGGAGTCTCGCCATCGTGCTCGGGCTGGGCCTGGCCTGGATCGGGGCGGGGCCTGCGCTCGCCAATCACGAGATCGTGATCGGCGCGCAGTGCGACCGCACGGGCCCGACCCAGGTCGTGGGCGTCAAGCTGTGTCCGGGCTACAACGACTACGTCAAGCTCCTGAACTCCAAGGGCGGCATCAACGGTCACAAGATCAAGGTCGAGGAGATCGACCACGAGTACAAGGTCCCGCCGGCCATGGAGTCGTACGAGCGGTTCAAGAAGGACGGGGCGGTGCTCATCAGCATCTACGGCACCCCGCAGACCTATGCCCTGACGCAGAAACTGACGGAAGACCGCATCCCGGGAACGTCGCCCGGCTTCGGCCGCGCCGACGCCACCGACGGCACGCGGTATCCCTACATCTTCCCCATCGCCGCGACGTACTGGTCGCAGGCGGGCGCGGCGGCGGACTTCGCCAAGAAGCAGCTCGGCGGCAGCCTCAAGGGCAAGAAGATCGGGTTCCTCTTCTACGACAACCCCGCCGGCCGCGAGCCGATCCCGATCCTGGAGGACATCGCCGAGCGCGAGGGCTTCCAGCTCAAGACGTTCGCCGTGCCGCCGCCCGGCGTCGAGATGGGCGCGCAGGTGCTCGACATCGCCCAGCGCTACCGCGCGGACTTCGTGATCGCCCACCTGTTCGGGCGCTCGCCGTCGGTCTCCATCAAGGAGCTCAAGCGCGTCGGCTATCCGCTCAAGAAGGTCGTCTCGTTCGTGTGGGGCTCCGCGGAGGCCGACATCGAGGCGGCGGGCGGCTGGGCGGTCGCGGAAGGCTACAACACCATGCAGTTCGCCGGCGTGGGATCGAACTTCCCCGTGATCACCGAGATCAAGGAGATGTACAAGAAGGAAGGCAAGGAGCCGCCCGCGGAGATGGCGTCGACGGTGTACTACAACCGCGGCGTGTTCGACGCGGCGATCCACTGCGAGGCCATCCGCAACGCGCTCACCGCCAAGCCGGACGGCAAGATCACCGGGGAGGACGTGAAGAAGGGCTTCGAGAAGATCAGCAACTTCACCCTCGGCGGACTCGTGCCGCCCATCAAGATCACGCCCGAGAACCACGAGGGCGGCGGTCTCGTGCAGATCTGGACGGTCAAGGGCGGCAAGTTCGAGAAGGCATCGGACTGGTTCGCCGCCTACCAGGACATCGTGGCGAAGCACATCAAGGAGTCCGGCGCCAAGAAGTAGCGCGGCGTCCGGCGCGTTCGAGGCGCGGGAGCGACGGCGGCCGCCGTCGCGCCCCGCCGCGTCGACGCCACGTCGGGGACGCCGTCTCGTGGAGGCCGGCGGGAAAGGGTCGCGATGCTCACGCTCAACAACATCGAGGTCATCTACGACGGCGTCATCCTCGTCCTGAAGGGCGTGTCCCTCACGGTGCGCGAGGGCGGCATCACGACCGTGCTCGGCGCCAACGGGGCGGGGAAGACCACGATGCTCAAGGCCATCTCCGGCGTGCTGCGCTCGGAGCGTGGCGAGGTCACCAAGGGCTCCATCGAGTTCAACGGCGAGCCCATCGATCGCCTGCCCCCGCACGCCATCGTCAAGCGCGGGCTCGTGCAGGTCTTCGAGGGACGGCGGGTGTTCGAGCACCTGACAACGGAGGAGAACCTCGTGGCGGGCGCGCACGTACAGTCGGACTCGCGCCGCGTCGCCGACGGCATCGCGCGGGTGTACGCGTACTTCCCGCGACTCAAGGAGCGTCGCCGCGTGCAGTCGGGCTATCTCTCGGGCGGCGAGCAGCAGATGCTCGCCATCGGCCGCGCGCTCATGTCGGACCCGCGCGTGATGCTGCTCGACGAGCCGTCGCTCGGCCTCGCCCCCATGCTCGTGGAGGAGATCTTCGGCATCGTGCAGCGACTGAACCAGGAGCAGAAGCTCACCGTGCTCCTGGTCGAGCAGAACGCGACCCTCGCCCTGGGGATCGCGGACCAGGGCTACGTGATGGAGAACGGCCGGATCGTCCTCGACGGCCCTGCCGCGGCCCTGCGCGAGAACGCCGACATCAAGGAGTTCTACCTCGGCCTCACCGAGGTGGGCGCCCGGAAATCGTACCGGGACGTCAAGCACTACAAGCGCCGTAAACGCTGGCTCAGCTAAAGAGGAGGACCGCTCGCGCATGGCTCGTCTTCGCACCATGGCCTGGACCGCGCTGCTCACGCTGTTCGTGGTGAACCTTGCCGCCTGCGCGTCGTCGTCGGGTGGTGGGAGCAGCACGACGTCCGCGGCGTCGCCGTCGCTCTACAAGCGCCTGGGCGGGCGCGAGGGCATCGCCCTCGTGGTCGGGGACTTCGTCAGCACGATGGCCCAGGACCCGCGCGTCAACGCCCGCTTCAAGGACGTGAAGCCGGCCGACCTGGAGCGCTTCAAGTCGAACCTGGCCGACCAGATCTGCGACGCCACGGGCGGTCCCTGCTCGTACCTCGGCAAGAACATGAAGACCGTGCACAACAACATGAACATCACGGAAGCGGAGTGGAACGCCACCGTGGAGAACCTCGGCAAGGCGCTCACCAAGCAGGGCGTGCCGGCCAAGGAGCAGAGCGAGCTGCTGGCGCTGCTCGGGCCCATGAAGGGGGACATCGTCGGCCAGTGAGCGCATCACGCCGCGCGCGAGGGGCGACGTCGTGACGGGCGCGGTGCACGGCTTCACCGTCTACGACCTGCTCCTCCGGGCGGAGCGTCTCGCTCCCGGCGCTCCCGCCATCATCCAGGGCGACCAGGTCGTCTCGTTCACGGCGCTGCGCGCGCGCGTGGACGCGCTCGCGGGAGGCCTGGCGTCGCTCGGCGTCGCGAAGGGCGACCGCGTCTGCATCCTCGCCCAGAACGACGCCGCCTACCTGGCCCTCTACGGCGCGTGCGCCCGGCAGGGGGTCATCGCGTATCCCATCAACTGGCGCCTCACCGCGGATGAAGTCGCGCGCGTCGTGCAGCGCGCCGCCCCGTCCATGATGGTGGTGGACGCCTCCACCGCCAGTGTCGTGGCGGGCTGGCCCGCGCGCATGCCGTCCGTCCGTCACTGGTACCAGCTCGGCGAGAGCGCGGCGCCCGGGCTCACCCCGTTCGCCCGACTCGAGTCGGGTCACGCCGCGCCCGATCCGGCCGACGTCGGCCCCGACGATCCCTTCGCGGTGATCTCCACCGCGGCCGTCGACGTGATCCCGCGCGGCGCGGTGCTGACGCACGCCAACGTGCTCGCCGCCAACGCCACGGTCATCGCCGCGTTCCAGGTGACGTCGGCTGACCGCTACCTGCTCGCGTTGCCGCTGTTCCACATCACCGCGCTGGGCAACGCGCTGGCCCACCTCCACGCGGGTGGCGCCAGCGTCCTCGTCGCGCGCTACGACGCCGAGGAGGCCGTCCGCCTCGTGGATCGTCATCGCATCACCCACGTGTCGGACTTTCCCCCCGTGCTCGCCGCGCTCCTCGATGCGGCCGAGAAGCTCGGCAGCACGCTGGCGAGCTTGCGCCACGTGTCGGGTCTGGACGCGCCCGACACCATCAAGCGGCTGCACGAGAAGACGGCGGCGCGCTTCTGGACGGGATTCGGTCAGTCGGAGACGAGCGGGTTCGTGACCATCCAGCGCGTGATCGACCGCCCCGGTGCAGCGGGACTGCCCGTGCCGCTCGCGCAGGTGAAGATCGTCGACGACGACGACCGCGACGTCCCGGCCGGGACGCCGGGCGAGATCGTCGTCCGCGGTCCGCTCGTGTTCGCCGGCTATTACGATCAGCCCGATGTCACCGCGTACACGTTCCGTAACGGCTGGCATCACACCGGCGACGTCGGGCGCGTCGACGCTGACGGCGTGCTGTACTACGTCCGGCGCAAGCCCGAGAAGGAGCTCATCAAGCCGGGCGGCGAGAACGTCTACCCCGCCGAGGTGGAGACGGTGATCATGCAGATGGAGGGCGTGAGCGGCGTCTGCGTGTACGGCATTCCTGATCCGCGCTGGGGCGAGGCCATCAAGGCCGTCGTCGAGACGAAGACGTCCGGCCGCTACGCCGCGGCGGACGTCAGCGAGTTCGTCGGCGCCAAGATCGCGCGCTTCAAGCGTCCGCACGTCGTCGTCTTCACCGACGCGCTCCCGCGCACGGCCGACGGGGCCGTCGACCGTGAGGCCGTCAAGACGCGCTGGGCCGACGCGCGATGAAGGTCTTCGCCGAGCAGCACGAGATGTTCCGCGCCACCGTGCGGAGCTTCGTGGAGCGGGAGGTCGCGCCGCACGTCGAAGACTGGGAGACGGCGGGCCGCATCCCGAAGTCGATCTGGTCGCGCATGGGCGAGCTCGGCTTTCTCGGCGTGGAGTACGACGAGAAGTACGGCGGGGCGGGCGCCGACATGCCGACCACGATGGTGCTGCACGAGGAATGCGCGCGCTCGCGCTCCGGCTCGTTCGCCATGGCCGTCGGCGTCCACACCGACATGGCGTCGCCGCACCTCTACTGGACGGGGAGCGAGGCCCTCAAGGAGAAGTATCTCCCCGCCATCTGCCGCGGCGACGCGCTCACCGCCATCGCGGTGACGGAGCCGGGCGGCGGGAGTGACGTGGCCGCCATCCGGACGCGGGCCGTGCGCGACGGCAGTCACTACGTGGTGAACGGCAGCAAGATGTTCATCACCAACGGCGCCATGGCCGACGTCTACTTCGTGGCCGCCCGCATCGGCAGCGCGGAGAGCGGCAAGCGGCACAAGGGCATCTCGATGTTCCTGGTCGAGCGCGACACCCCGGGCTTCACCGTCAGCCGCACCCTCGACAAGATGGGCATGCGCGCCTCGGACACCGCGGAGCTCAGCTTCCAGGACGTCCGTGTTCCCGCCGAGAACCTGCTCGGTCGCGAAGGCGTCGGCTTCTACGAGGTCATGCGCGTGTTCCAGCGCGAGCGACTGGTCGCCGGCCTGCACGCGGTGGCCATGGCCGACCGCGCCCTCGAGGACACCATTGCCTACGTGCGCGAGCGCCAGGCGTTCGGTGGCCCGCTCGCCGACAAGCAGGTGATCCGCCACAAGCTGGCCGACCTCGCCACGATGATCGAGGCGGGCCGCGCGCTGACGTACAGCGCGTGGCTGCGATACCAGGCCGACGAGGACGCCGTGCGGGAGATCTCCATGGTGAAGCTGTTCACGGCCGAGATGGTGCAGAAGGTCGCCTACGACTGCGTCCAGCTGCACGGCGGCTACGGCTACATGCGCGAGTACGCCATCGAGCGGTTCGCCCGCGACGCGCGCCTGCTGACCATCGGCGGCGGGACGAGCGAGATCATGCGCGAGATCATCGCCAAGGCGCTCCTGTCGTGACGCTCGCCAAGCGGGTGGCCATCGTCACCGGGGGCGCCAGCGGCATCGGGCGCGCGATCGTGCAGACGCTCGCCGCCCAGGGCGCCACGGTCGCCATCGCCGATCTCAACGCCGCCGGCGCCGCCGACACCGAGCGCGCCATCGCGTCCGCGGGTGGGACGGCGGGCGCGTTCCCGGTCGACATCACCGACACCGCGGCGGTGAGCCGCATGGTGGCCGACGTGAAGGCGCGCTGGGGCGGCGTCGACATCCTGGTGAACTGCGCAGGCTGGGACCGTCCGATGAAGTTCGTCGACACCACCCCGGACTTCTGGGACAAGATCCTCGCCATCAATCTCCGCGGGCCGATCGCCTGCACGCACGCGGTGCTCCCGGGGATGATCGAGAAGAGCTACGGCAAGGTCGTGTTCATCGCGTCCGACGCCGGGCGCGTCGGCTCGTCGGGAGAGGCGGTGTACTCCGCGGCCAAGGGCGGATTGATCGCGCTGACCAAGACCATCGCGCGCGAGGTGGCGCGGCACCGCATCAACGTCAACTGCGTCTGTCCCGGGCCGTCGGACACGCCGCTCTTCACCACCGAGTTCATGGCCGCCAGCCCCAGGCTCGCCGAGAGTCTCAAGCGCGTCATCCCGTGGGGGCGACTCGGCACGCCGGAGGACGTGGCGCCCGCCGTGGCGTTCCTGGTCTCCGACGACGCCGGATTCATCACGGGCCAGACGGTGTCGATCTCCGGCGGACTGACAATGGTGTAGCCACGGGCGCACCGGAGGCTCCGCGGGCGACCGCGACGGTGTCGCGGCACGATCCCGCGCTGCACCGCCAGCTCACCGACCTCGCCCGCTCCGCGCGCACCGTGATCGTGACCGGCCTGCCCGGCACGGGCAAGAGCCTGGTCGTGCACGAGCTCGCACACCTCGCCCTCGCCCTCGATCGCCGGGTCGATCTCCTGCGCTGGGACGTCGTCCGACGGGCCTTCGAGGCCACGCCGGCCGGTCGCCGCCATCCCGTCGACGACGGCGTCACGCAGCCGATCATCCGGGTCGCCGTCGGGGCATGGGCGCGACACGCGGTTGCGAGGTGGGCGCGGCGGTCGTCCGCCACGGCGCTGCTCGTCGGCGAGGCGCCGCTCGTGGGCGGGCGACTCGTGGAGCTGGTGCGCCGGGGCGACGAC
>JBKPPN010000108.1:0-10175 GCA_046733575.1 Candidatus Methylomirabilota bacterium
TTGAAGGCGAGCGCTTTCATCGTGCGTTGAATTCCTTCACGAGCCGGGGCAGGCGAGGGTCGTCGAGCCCGGGCTGGTACGGTTGGTAGAGCGCGGTGCGATCGAGGAGGCCGTCGTACCGCTCGCGCAGCTTGGCGCCGATGGTCTCGTACGTTCCCACCACCGCGTAGGTGTCGAGCATCTCGTCCGTGATGAGATCGGCCATGCCCTTCCAGTCGCCCTCGACCGATTTTCGATGGAGGTGCGGGACGAGGTCCTGCCAGCCGTGCAGGGCGAGCACGGGCTCGTACGTGCGCGTCGAGGCGTAGAAGGCGATCTGCTGCTTGACGGCCTGCGTGTTGACCTTGACCTCTTGCTCGGTGTCGCCCACCACCACGAAGCTCGACGTGACGTAGGTGAAGTCCTCGCGCCGCCGCCCCGACGTGGCCAGGCCCTCGTTGACGGCGGGGTGGACGTACTCCCGGAGGTACTTGGGACTGTTGAAGGGATGCACGTGGAGTCCGTCGCACACTTCGCCCGCCACACGGCACATGTAGGCGTTGACGCCCGAGATGTAGACGGGGATCTTCGGGTGCTCGATGGGCCCGGGCGCGAAGAAGGGCGTCATTAGGTCGAAGCGGTAGAACTGGCCCTTGAAGTCCAGCTTCGTCCCGTTCTGCCAGCAGTCCCAGATGGCGCGGAGTGCGCGCACGACCTCGCGCAGCTTAGGACCCGGCGAGTCGAACTTCACCGAGAAGCGCCGCTCGTTGTGCCCCTTCACCTGCGAGCCGAGGCCCAGGATGAACCGGCCGTCCGACGCCTTCTGCAGGTCCCACGCGATGTGCGCGGTGATCATCGGGCTGCGCGGAAACGCGACGGCGATGGCGGTGCCGAGCTTGATCGTCGACGTGACGCTCGCCGCGACGGCGAGGGGCAGGTAGGGGTCGTGCTGCGTCTCGGACGACCACAGGCAGTCATAGCCGAGTGCCTCCACCTTGCGCGCGTAGGCGGAGATCGACTTCAGGTCATGCGTGAGCATCCCGACATCGAGCTTCACGACGGTCTCCTTGTGGCCGGCAGTGCCCCGAGGATACTACGAAGGCGCGAACGGTCAGGCGCGGCCGACCGTCGCGTCCGCGAAGTCCACGCGCGCCTGCTCCTTGAGCTTCACGCGCTGCACCTTGTCGCCGTGCGGGCTCGGCGTGCGTGGCACGGAGGTGACCACCTTCACGCCGCGCGGGATCTTGTAGGAGGCGATCTTCCCGCGGCAGTAGGCGCGAAGCTCCTCGCCGTCGAGGGTCGCCCCCTCGCGCGCGATGACGTAGGCCACGGCGGCCTCGTTGGTGCGCGGATCGGGGACGCCGACCACGAAGGCCTGCTGGACGGCGGGATGCGACATCAGGAACGCCTCGATCTCGCCCGGCGCCACCATGAAGTGGCTGATGCGCAGGACCTCGCGGAGCCGTCCCTTGAAGACGACGTGGCCGGCGGCGTCCTGCACGGCGAGGTCGCCGGTGCGGAACCAGCCGTCGGCGGTGAACGCGGCGGCCGTCTCCTCCGGCTTCCTGTAGTACCCGCGCGTGACGAGCGGTCCGCGGAACTGCAGCTCGCCCTCCTCGTCGACGCCGCACGGCGCGCCCGTGTCGGGATGCACCACGCGCGCGTCGAGACCCGGCACGCACTTGATGCCCGGCACGGCGCGGAGCTCGTGCGGCTCGTCGAGATCGTGCACGAGGGCCAGCGCATTGACCTCCGTCATCCCGTACGGCTGATACGCGCGCTTCACCCCGAGGCGATGCACCACCTCGTCGAAGAGGCCGTGCCCGCCGCCGCCCACCTCCGCGAAGGCGCCCGTGCGCAGCGACGCGCGGTCGTAGTGCTCGAGGGCAGGGTGATCGAGCATCGCGCGCGCCATCATGTCGACGGAGTTGAAGACGGTGCAGCGCTCGCGCTCGATGAGCATCAGCGCGCGCAACGGCTCGAACGTCTCCATGAGGACGAGGCACGCGCCGTGGCTCCACGTCGAGAGCGGGATGTTGAGACCGCCCCACGTCCCCGCCGCGGGCATGACGTGCAGCACGCGGTCGTCGGGCGTGAGGCGCAGGACCTCGCCCGAGTTCCAGCCGTGCGGCACCGCGTTTCGATGCGACAGCATGGCGCCCTTGGGAAACGAGGTCGTGCCCGACGTGTACAGGATGGTGAAGACGTCGTCCGGGCCGACGCGCGCATCGCCGTCGCGTCGCCGTGACGTCGGTGCGGCGAGCTCACGCACGTCGTCGAGACGGACACAGCCGGGGTACGGATCCTCGGCGTCGACGATGACGTGTCGCAGCCGCGGAAACCCCGGGATGGCGAGCTCGCCGGGCACCGCAGCGGGAAGGTCGGGCAGCACCTCGTGGAGCGTCTCGAAGTAGTCGATCCCGCCGAGGTGGTCGGTGAGCAGGAGCGCGGCCGTGTCGGACTGCGCGAGGATGTACGACAGCTCGTGCGCGCGGTAGCGCGGGTTCAGCCCCACCACGACGATGCCCAGGCGTGCCGCTGCGAGCTGGGCCACGAACCACGCGGGGCGATTGGGCAACCAGATGGCGAGCGTGTCGCCGCGACCGAGACCGAGCGCGACGAAGCCGTCGGCCAGCGTGTCGATCTGGGCCAGGAAGGCCGCGTAGGTGATGCGCGCGTCGTCGCAGACGATGGCGAGACGGTCGGCGTGCTGCGAGGCCACCGTCCTCAGCATCCCGTACGCGGTGGCGCGCTCGAACGGATTCGGCCCGAGCGCGACGCGCGCGGCCGGCGGCATGGCCCGATCTAGTCCAGGTGCAGCAGGCCCATGGCGTTCCTGTACCCGACGCGTTCCGCGACGTCGGGTCTGAGCTCGCCCAGGATGCGACGCGTCCACTTCATGACCCGGTCGACCATCTCGGGCTGGAACTCCTTCGCCGACCACACGTCGATGCCGATGAGGAAGCGCTCGGGCACGCGCTCGATGAGCGCCTTGAAGGCGGGATCCAGCGGACCCGTCTCGGTGGCCAGCGCCGGCTTGCGGTCGAAGTACATGCCGGAGAGATCGATGAACAGGTTGGGGTTGCGCTGCAGCAAGGGCTCGAGTCGCGCCGGCGCACTCTGACCGGCGTGGGCCAGGATGATGGTGGTCTTGCGGTTGGTCGTGAGCGCCTTCTCGAGCTTGGCCGCCGCGGCGTCGTCGAGGTCCTCGTGGATGACGACGGGCGTGAGCTGCCGCGCGGCGACCTCGAACAGCTTCGTGAAGTTCTCGCCCGACGGGTCGCGGTCGATCTTGCGCGCGACGTGACGGACGTGGATCTCGCCCACGATGCGCGCCTTCGTTCGACTGATGTCCGCGTCGAGCTTGCTCGCGGCGTCGGGCGCGTCGGGATTGGGAACGGGCACGCCGGGCACCACGCTGCGCATGTACTTGCGTGCCGCGGCGCCGATCCACGCGGCGTCGTCCTTCTGCACGCCGCCCAGGCCGAGCAGGATCACGCGCGTCACGTTGTTCTCGCGCATGGCGTCGACGTAGGCGTCGATCACCTTGGGACCGGAGAGATGCGAGTGGATGTCGACGATCGGCGCGGTGTAGCCGCCCTGCGCACGGGGGCTGCCGGTGAGCCACAGGACGACGACACCGACGACGGCGATCGTGCACGCCGCGTGTGCACGCGAGGGGCGATGCCGACGTCGGCAGCCGCGAGGTGACCGATCCCGCTCACACGATGCCGTCACGCTGTAGCTCCTCCAGGGCACGGTCGTCGATGCCCAGCGCGCCAAACACCTCGCGGTTGTGTGCCCCCAGCTCCGGCCCCACCCAGCGCACCTCCGCGGGCGTGGCCGACATCCGCGGCGTCGGCGACGTCATGCGGACGGCGCCGAGCTTCGGATCGGGCACGTCGATAAGGATACGCCGCGACGCAACGTGCGGGTCGCGTGAGATATCGGCGATGTCGTACACGGGCGAGGCGGTGAGGTCGTGCTCCTCGAACAGTCGCACCATCTCCTGGAGCGTGCGCGTCCCGATGGCCTCCTGCAGCACGCGGTCGACCAGCGCGTTGTGCTGGACGCGGGCGTCGTTGGTGGCGAAGCGCGGATCGTCGAGGAGGTGAGCGAGCCCGAGGCCCGCGAAGAGGGCGCGCGCCGACGCCGGTGTCGAGGCCGAGAGGGCCACCCACTTGCCGTCGCGCGTGCGGTACGTGCCGCGCGGGCTCGCGTTGTCCGACGTGTTGCCGTGCCGGGTGCGCACGGTGCCGTCCAGGGCGTAGGCGGCCGCGTCGGGACCGAGCACGGACAGCAGCGGCTCGTAGAGGGCGATGTCGATCACCTGGCCTCTGCCCGACACGAGATCACGGTGGCGCAGGGCGGCGAGCACCGCGGAGCAGCCGGAGAGGGCCGCGACCATGTCCGCCATGGGAAAGGACGGCAGCGTGGGCGGCCCGTTCTCCTCGCCCGTCGTGACGGCGAAGCCGCTCATCGCCTCGACCATCGTGCCGAATCCGGGCCGATCCCGGTACGGCCCGTCCTGACCCCAGCCCGACACGCGGGCGTACACGAGTCGGGGGTTCTCCTGGGACAGCGTCTCCCACGTGAGTCCCCACCTCTCGAACGTCCCGGGAACGTAGTTCTCGATCAGGACATCCGCGTCGCGAGCGAGGCGGCGGAGCAGGTCCTGGCCGCGCGGCTGCGTCAGGTTCAGCGTGATGGATCGCTTGCCGCGCGCGTAGACCTTCCACCAGAGCTCACCCCGCTCACGCAGCCACGTGCGCAGGGGATCGCCGCCGCGCGGATTCTCGACCTTGATGACGTCGGCGCCGTGATCGGCCAGCGTGGTGGCGAGGACGCCGCCGGCGATGAGTCGCGAGCAGTCGATGACGCGCAGTCCGGCCAGCGCGGGAGGCATGCGGCTGGAATTATGACACGCTCGTTCAGGCTCCACAGGCCGCGTCCGCGCTCGCGCGCCTCGCGCTGCAAGGTCAGGAACAGCCCCTGATAGCGCACGTTGGGCGGCACGGTCATCACCTGCGCGTATCCGCGCCGCACCAGCTCGGCGTTGACCATGACGTCGCCGACCCACACGTACGCGAGGAGACGACCGTAGCGATCGCGCGTGCGCACGTCGAGCTCGAGGCGCACGTGCCGGGCGAGCACGAGATCCCGATTGACGGCGGCGGCTTCCCGCGCGCCAGGCTCGCGGCGTCGCCGGGGATGGTGCAGCTCCGGCGTGTCCACGCCGATGTAGCGCACCTTCTCCGACGCCCTGGCCAGTGTCACCACGATCGTGTCACCGTCCACGACCCGCGTGACGAGCGCGTCGAGCGCGTCGGCGCGCGCCGCGGCCATGACGACCACGGCGGCGAGGAGCAGCGTCGGCACGAGCCGCGCGGCAGCGCGCACGGATTGACGATGTCATGAGCCAGCGCGCGGTGTCCACGAATGGATACGCGGGGGTCGTGCGAGCATCCAGGTACCCGACGGACGACGCGCTTCGTCGCGCCGTGTCGAGGCGGCGGATGGGGGCCCGTGGAGGCCCCCCATCCCGTCACGTCAAACCTTCTGCGTCTTGAAGTGCAGCGCGAGCGCGTCCATCAGGCGGGCGAGGGCTTCGGCCTCCGTGCGGCCCGTCACCTTGACGCCGTAGCGGACCGCCGTGGCGATCCACTCCTTGGCTTCGTTCTGCTCGATGTCGACCTCGAACTGCACGGCGTCCGGACTCAGTCGGTGGGACGGACGACGTCGCCCGGACGGATGACGCCCTCGGTGAGGATCTGCGCACGGAGACCGCCGCGATGGACCAGCCCGGCCATGACGCCGGTCTGCGTCAGATCGTCGAGATGACGGCAGGGCTCGCAGAGACGGACGCCGCGCATGCGGACGGGCCCCACGTAGAACTCGCGCCCCACGAGATGATTCAGCGGGACACCGACGGTGGCGATGTTGCGACGGCTGTCGGCGGCGGCCAGCTTGATGCCGTCGAGCGCCTCGACGGACTCCGTCTCGATCAGCGTCACCTCGCGGCCGCCCGCGCTCGGCTTGCTCGAGTAGAAGCCGGTGCCGGTGAAGTACCGGTCGCCCTCGAGGCCGCGACCGGGAATCGCGCGCACCTCGGTGACGGTCTGCATCGGTGCGGAGGCCTCCATCGCGAGATGGAGGCTCACCACGCGTCCGTCCCACATGGCGCGGATGGTATCATCCGCCCCATGCGCGACACCAGCCTGCCCTCGGCGTATTCGGACTCGCTGGAGCAGCGCTCGCTGGGCCCGCTGTGGACGCAGCTCCACATGCTGTTGCCGCGGGAGCGGCAGACACGGGTCGTCCCCTATCGGTGGAAGTGGACGGAGAGCTGGCCGCTCCTCGTCGAGGCCGCGCGCCTCGTGCCGATCGAGCAGGCCGAGCGTCGCGTGCTCGTGCTCATGAACCCGGGACTGGACGGCGCGTACTCCATCACGAGCACGCTCTACGGCGGCCTGCAGATCATCCTCCCCGGGGAGCAGGCGCCCAGTCATCACCACACGCCGACGGCGCTCCGATTGATCGTGCACGGTCGCGGCGCCTACACGACCGTCGACGGGGTGAAGTGCACGATGGAGCCCGGCGATCTGATCCTCACACCGGCCATGCACTGGCACGACCACGGCCACGAGGGGAGCGAGCCCGTCGTGTGGCTGGACGGCCTCGACATTCCGCTCGTGCGCGCCTTCGAGGCGAGCTGGGTGTCGGCCACGCTACCGGCCAAGACGCCCGAGACCGACATCGACTCCTCGCAGGACGAGCTCACCGCGGCGGGACTGGTGCCGCGTCGCTCGCGCTACGTCGACGACGCGTATCCGCAGGTGCGCTGGCCGTGGACGACGGTGCGCGAGGCGCTCGCCCGCATGGCGCGCACGACGGCGACGGACCAGCCCGTGCTCATGCGCTACGTCAATCCGCGCACGGGGACGTTCCCCATGCCGACGATCGGCTGCCAGGCCCAGTGGCTCAGGCCCGGGGAGACGTCGGGGCCCGATCGCTGCACGGCGGGCCGCGTCTACCAGGTCATCGAGGGGCGCGGCGAGACGCGCGTGGGCGACACCGTGCTGACGTGGGAGACGCGCGACACGTTCGTGGCCCCGCCGTGGCACTGGGTGAGCCATCACAACGCGTCGTCGTCCGAGCCCGCCGCGCTGTTCACGTTCGACGACGAGCCCGCGCTGCGCTCGCTCGGGCTCTGGCACGAGGAGCGCGAAGGGCAGCTCGCGCACCAGGCCTGACATCCGCTCCCGTCGCAACGTCGCCTACCTCTGCGCCGACGTCGCGCTGTTCCTGGTCGGGCTCTCGTTCGCGTCGCCCTCCACGATCATGACGGCGTTCGCGGTGATGCTCGGCGCGCCCAACGTCGTCGTGGGCGCGTTCCCCGCGGTGATGACGCTGGGCTGGCAGCTGCCCTCGCTCTTCGCCGCGGGCCACACGCAGTCGCTCGCGCGCAAGATGCCGTTCGTCCTGCGCTGGACGGTGTGGGAGCGGATCCCGTTTCTCGTCCTGGCCGCCGCCGCGTTCTGGCTCGCCGCGCGCGCACCCGATTTCGCCATCGCCGTCTCGCTCGCGATGATGCTGATCGTCAGCACCACGGGCGGCGCGCTCATGCCGGCCTGGATGGACGTCGTGGGTCGCATCGTCCCGCTCCGCACGCGGGGTCGCTTCTTCGCCATCGCGAGCGTGGCGGGCGCCCTGGGCGGCTTCGCGGGCAGTTTCGTCACCGCGTGGGTGCTCGCCGTGCTGCCCGGCCCCCAGGCGTACGGCGTCTGCTTCCTCGTGGCCGCGTTCTTCATGGGGCTGTCGTACGTGGCCCTGGCGCTGGTGGACGAGCCGGCCGGCGCCATCGCGTCGCCCTCGATCGGCATGCGGACGTACCTGCGCCAGGTGCCGGCGCGCCTGAGCGGCGATCCGAACTTCGCCTGGTTCCTCGTGGCGCGGGCGCTCGCCGTCGTCGCCGCCATGGCCCACGCGTTCTACACGGTGTACGCGCTGCGACGCCTGGACGCGCCGCCGTGGCAGGTCGGCGTGTTCACCACCGTGCTCTTCGCGGGCCAGATCGTGGGCAACGTCGCCTTCGGCTGGCTGGCCGATCACGCGGGCAACCGGCTCGTCATCATCGCCGGCGTGGTGATGACGGTCGCCGCCAACCTCGTCGCCCTCACCACGCCGTTGCCGGCCTACACGATCGTGTTCGCGCTGGCGGGGATGCAGATGGCCTCGGTGAGCGTGGCGAACCAGAACGTCTTGCTCGAGTTCGCGCCGACGGTGGAAGAGCGACCCACGTACATCGGGGTGGGCAACACGTTGATGGCCCCGGTGGCGTTCCTCTCGCCGCTCGCCGCCGGCACGCTGGCCGACACCGTCGGATTCGCGGCTGTCTTCGTCGTCGCGTCGCTGTTCGGCGGGCTCGCGCTGCTGGTGCTCGGCGCTCGGGTGCGCGATCCGCGCCACGCTCCGGCGCTGCGCTATGCTGACGTCGCGACGCAGGAGTGACGACGCGTGTCGAGCGAGGTGATGCGATGGGGTGGGATCCCGGGCAGTACCTGAAGTTCGCGGGTCACCGGCTCCGACCGGCCATCGACCTCCTGAATCGCATCGACGCGAGCGATCCCGCCCACGTCGTCGACCTCGGCGCGGGCGCGGGGAACGTCACGCGGATGCTGCAGGACCGCTGGCCGCACGCCGACGTCGTGGGCGTCGACGACTCCGCCGAGATGCTGGCCAAGGCGAAGGCGGCCGCGCCCGACGTGACATGGCAGCAGGCCGACCTCGCGAGCTGGCGCCCCGCCCAGCCCGTCGACGTGCTGTTCTCCAACGCGGCGCTGCACTGGACGACCGACCACGCGCGGCTGTTCGCGGCACTCTTCGCGACCGTGAAGCCGGGCGGCGTGTTCGCCGTCCAGATGCCGCGAAACTTCGGCGCGCCGTCGCACACGTCGATCGCCACGGCGGCGCGCAGCGGACCCTGGCAGACCAGGCTCGAGCCGTTGCTGCGTCCCGCTCCCGTGCAGGAGCCGGCGTTCTACTACGACGTGCTGGCGCCCCACGCCGCCGCCGTCGACGTCTGGGAGACGGAGTATCTCCAGATCCTCGAGGGCGAGCACGCGGTGAAGGAGTGGGTGAAGGGCACGTGGCTCAAGCCGCTCCTGGACGCGCTCGACGACGCCGAGCGGCAACGCTTCGAGGCCCGCTACACCGAGCTGGTGGACGCGGCGTACCCGCGCCGCGCGGACGGCCGGACGCTCTTTCCGTTCCGTCGGCTCTTCATCGTCGCGAAGCCGCGGGGGTGACGCTCAGGCAGCGCGCGCGTCGAGGTCGATCAGCGCGAGGCCGACCTCGGGGTCCATCTTGCGTCGGAGGTGCTCGGGCGACTCCGTGAGGACCACCTCCAGCGTCGGCCACACCTCCGCGTCCAGCAGATGGCCGCCCCGCGCGGTGCCGTCCTCCATGCCGAGGACCGCGTGCGCGTGCAGCTTGGGCTCCTTGCCGTCCAGCGCGATGTCGCCGATGAGGGAAAGCACCTCGACCTGCGCGGCGATCGGGATCTTCTTGTAGTCCTTCCGCCCGCGGTCGAAGTAACCGAGGGTGGCGCGACTGAACGCGCCAATGGCCGTGAAGTGCGCGGCGGTGATGGTGTTGTCGCACGCGAACGCGGTCAGCGTGCGAACCACCTCGTCGCCCTTGTCCAGGATGATCGCCCAGGTCGTCGCGATGTCGTCCTCGTACAGTCGCGTGGCCTTCATGAGGGTCCACCGTGGTGCATCGTGGGTGCCACCGAGATCCGCTCGCTGGCATTTGCCTTGCCGCGAGCATCGGGCATGGCCGAAGAGTCGAAGACTGCGGTGATCGCGGCGCTGCTCGGCAACCTCGCCCTGGCCATCCTCAAGGCGATCGCCGCAGCGTTCACGGGCAGCGCGGCGATGCTCGCGGAGACCTTCCACTCGATCTCCGATACCGGCAATCAGCTCTTGTTGCTGCTGGGCATGCGGCTGGCGCGCCGGGCGCCCGGTCCGCTGCATCCCTTCGGCCACGGCCGCAACGTCTACTTCTGGTCGTTCGTGGTCTCGATGCTGCTGTTCACCCTCGGCGGCGCGTTCTCGATCCGCGAGGGCATCCACAAGTACACGGATCCCGTGGGGCCGACCAGCGCCTACGCCTGGGCCTACGGGGTGCTGGCC
>JBKPPN010000109.1:0-13849 GCA_046733575.1 Candidatus Methylomirabilota bacterium
CCTACGAGCAGGGCGCGATCCCGTACTGGTACGGCCCCGTCAAGGATCCGGTCACCGGGCGCTTCATCACCACGCACGTCATGAACCAGGACTTCATCGCGTGGTCGGGGCAGGGGACGGTGACTGATCGCACGCGCGAGCATCTCGGGGAGAGCGATCGGGGTATCACCATGATGCGCCGCCGACTCCTGGAGCAGGTCGGCGTGGTCGCGAACGGCGGCGAGCCCAAGGGGCTGATCCGCGACGTCGCGGCGAACCGCTGCGTGACGCTGCCCATCATCGCGCGCGACCGGTACGTCAACGGCTCGCCGCGCGCGGCCCTCTTCGGCGAGGCGCAGACCACGCGCGGCGGCGTCTTCCCCGACGGGTTCGTCTTCCAGGCGGGGCAGCCCGACCACGTCCGGCTCGCGTACCGCAAGGCGATGGGACTCGACGGATGACCGCTCGCTCGTGAGCCGTGTCACGCTGATCAGCTTCGACATCGACGGCACGCTGGAGGTCGGCGATCCCCCGGGCGTCGTGAGCGTGGCCGTCGTGCGCGCGGCGCAACGTCGCGGCTTTGTCGTCGGCAGCTGCTCGGACCGGCCCCTGGCGTACCAGCAGGCGCTGTGGGAGCGGCTCGGCATCGCGGTCGACTTCACCGTGCTGAAGCACCGGCTCGCCGACGTGAAGACGCGCTTCGCGGCCGCCGCGTACTATCACATCGGCGACACCGACGTCGACGACTTCTACGCCACCGGCGCGGGCTTCCGCTTCCTCAGCGCGGACGCCGTCGCGCATCGCGCGTGGCTCGTGGAGCTGTTCGGCGACCCCACCTGCTGAGCCGGCCGCCTCCCGCCGTCGTGACCACCGCCCACGTTCGTCGCGCGCCGATCTTCGTCGCCTGTCTGCTCGCCATGTTCATGGTCGCGGTGGAGGCGACCATCGTGGCCACCGCGATGCCGACCATCGTGTCGGACCTCGGCGGCTTCCACCTCTTCAGCTGGGTGTTCACCGCGTACCTGCTCGCGACCGCGGTGACCGTGCCCATCTACGGCCGTCTCGCCGACCTGCACGGTCGCCGTCGCGTGTTCTTCGCGGGCGCGGGCATCTTCCTCGTCGGCTCGATCCTGTGCGGCCTCGCCCGGAGCATGGTGGCGCTCATCGCGCTGCGCGCGCTGCAGGGACTGGGCGCGGGCGCCGTGCAGCCCCTCGCGGCGACGATCGTGGGCGACATCTACACGCCGGCCGAGCGCGCGCGAAAGCAGGCGTACATCTCGGGGATGTTCGGCATCGCCTCCGTGCTCGGCCCCGGGCTCGGCGCGCTCCTCGTGCAGCACGGCCACTGGCCGCTCATCTTCTGGATGAACGTGCCGATCGGGCTGGCCGCCATCGCGATGTTCGCGCTCTACCTGCACGACCGTCCGGAGCCGCGACCGCACCAGATCGACTACGCGGGCTCGGTCCTCCTCACCATCGGCGTGAGCGTGCTGATGCTGGCTCTCGTGCAGGCCAAGGAGCTCGCCGCGATGACCGTCGCGACGCTGGTCGCGGTGGGCGGCGTGACGCTCGCGGCCCTGGTCGTCCACGAGCGGCGCATCGCGGAGCCCATGATCCCCACCTCGCTGTGGCGCAACCCGTTCATCGCGGTGGGCAACCTGATCGGTCTCGGCATGGGCGCCGTCCTCATGGGCATGAACGCGTTCCTGCCGACGTACCTGCAGGGCGTGATGGCGAAGAGCCCGACCGTGACCGGCGTCGTGCTCGCCATCGAGTCGTTCACGTGGACGGCGGGCAGCGTGGTCGCCGCGCGCCTCATGATCCGCTCGTCGTACCGCCGCGCCTCGATGCTCGGCGCCGTGCAGCTCGTCCTCGGCTGCGCTGCGCTCGTGGCGCTGAACCCGGCGCACGGCCTCCTGTGGGCCAGCGTGGCGTCCGCCGTGATCGGCTCGGGCATGGGCTTCCTCAGCACGAGCCTGATCGTCTCGGTGCAGGCCGCGGTGAGCTGGAGCGAGCGCGCGGTCGCGACGTCGTCGGTGCTGTTCGCGCGCATCGTGGGACAGGCGGTCGGCGCGGCCGCCTTCGGCGCCATCCTCAACGCCGGGCTCCACGCGTACGGCCCGGAAGCGTACGCCGCGGTCGATCGGCTCATGACGGAGGCGCTGCGCGCCACGCTCGACAGCGCGGAGATCCCCCACCTGGTGCGCGCGCTCGATCGCGGCCTGCTCGGCGTCTGGATCGCGAGCGCCGTCGTGTCCGTCGTGATGGTCGCCCTGGCGCGCTTCCTGCCGGCCGGCGTGGGCGCGCGCCGTCAGACCGACTGAGCGTCAGCCTCGCCGCGCGTGGCGGCCCGTCCCGGTGATGTAGTCGTGCAGGTTGGCCACGTTGAGCTTCATGACGTCGGGCGCCATGCCGTCCTGCTCGACGTCCATGGGATAGCGGTCGGTCATCGCCGTGAGCGAGGCGACCGCCTCGTCGCGCGTCATGCCGCGGTTCACCGCGCTGCGGACGTAGTCGACCCACTCCTCGATGAAGGCGCCCTGCTCGTCGAGGTAGCGCGTGTCGCACACGGGGCCGTGCCCGGGCACGAGCGTCTCCGCGCGGAGCGCGCGCAGCGAATCGAGCGCCCGCAGCCACAGGGCGGGATCCGCCTCCTGCAGCCACGTGTGAACCTTGCAGAAGACGTTGTCGCTCGTGAAGACGACCCCGTCGTTCTCGATGACGACGGCCGCCTGAGCCGAGGTGTGACCGGGCATGGCGATCATCCGGAACGTGTGATCGCCGACGTGGAGCGTCATGGTGTCGCGGAACGTGATGACGGGCGCATTCGGCTGGTAGCCCACGAGGAGTCCCGGCTCGTCCGGCCCGAACGTCCCCACGCGCGCGATCATCTCCGCCATGTTGGTCGACTGGATGCGCTCGCGCACGCCCTCGTGCGCGATGACCGGCACGCCGGGAAAGTAGGCGTTCGACGTCCAGTGGTCGCCGTGCGGCTCGGTGTTCAGGATGTAGCGCAGGCGTCCGCGCCGCTCGATCTCGGCCTTGAGCCGCAGCGTATCGCTCGGCTTGTGCGGCCCGTCGATCAGCACGAGCCCATCCGAGGTGAGCACGAGCCCGTGGTTGGAGCCGCGCTGATTCGTCTCGACGAGGACGGATTCTGTCAGTGCTCGCATGGCCTGCAGTCTATACGCAGCATCTAGGTCGGGAGTCCGAACAGGGACGTCATCCGCTGCGACTCGAGCATGGCCGTCATCTCCGCGTCGCTCGGGCGCTGGCGGAAGCGGTCGGCCGCCTCGAGGACCCTGGGCAGCAGCGAGAGGTCACCCGCGGTGTTCAGGAAGACGTCCGGCGTTCCCAGCACCCAGTGGACGGCGCGGTCGACGTCGGCCTGCGCCTCCAGCGGCTGGTACCACGTCGTGTGGGTACGCTCGGTCGTGGCCCACGGGCCGCGTGCGAGCGCCTTGATCGTCTGGACGGCGACGTTGCGCTCGCGGCAGACGGCGAGGACGTCGTCGAAGGCCGGCCCGTAGCGCGAGTCGCGCGCCATGAAGACGTTGTACGGCAGCAGGACCGAGTCGAAGTCGAAGCGGGCGAGACTCCGCTTGTGCATCGCGGCGATGGCCCAGCCGTGACCCGTCACGCCGATGAAGCGGGTGAGCCCCTGTGCGCGGCAGTCCACCAGCCCCTCCAGCGCGCCGTCGGGACCGAAGACCTGGTCCCAGTCGTCGGGGTGCGCGAGCGAGTGCAGCTGGATCAGGTCGACGTGGTCGACGCGGAGCCGCTCGAGCGAGCGATGCAGGCCCTCGCGCGCACCCTGCGCGCTGCGCTCACCCGTCTTGGTGGCGAGGAAGAAATCCCGTCGGTGCCGCGCCATCCACGCGCCGACGCGGAGTTCGGAGTCGCCGTACCGCGCCGCCGTGTCGATGTGGTTCACGCCGTATCGCAGCAACACGTCGAGGGCGCGATCGGCCTCGTCCTGCGTCGCTCGCGACAGCGCGGCGGCGCCGAAGATCGTCGCGCTGCTCTGGTGTGCCGTGCGTCCGAAGCGCCGTCGCTCGATCATCGCGTGACCTCCGTCGTGGCTGCGCTCAGGGTACCAGAGCGGGTACCATCGCTTGTCGCGTCATGCACACGCTCCTCTTCGTCGACCCCGGGCACTTCCACGCCGCGCTGACGCTGCGCGTGCCGCATCCCGGCGTGTCCGACGAGGTCGTCGTGTACGCGCCGCCCGGCTCCCCGGAGCTGGCCGACTTCCTCGCGCTCGTGGAGCGGTTCAATACCCGCCGCGATGACCCGACGCGCTGGACGCCGTCCGTCGTCACCGACACCGACCCGCTCGCGCGCCTCGTGGAAGAGCGACGCGGCGACGTGGTCGTCCTCGCGGGCCGGAACGGCGGCAAGGCGCGGACGATCCGACGCCTGCACGACGCGGGGCTTCACGTGCTGGCGGACAAGCCCTGGCTCGTCGAGCCCGACGGCCTCGTCGACATCGAGGCGAGCCTGGCGGACTGGCCGCTCGCGGTGGAGCTGATGACGGGCCGACACGATCTCGCCTCGCGATTGCTCGTGCACCTGGTGGCGACGTCCGGGGTCTTCGGTGCGTGGCGCGACGAGGCGCCCGTCGTCGAGCTCGACACCGTCCATCACCTCGACAAGCGCGTCGACGGGGCGCCGCTGCGACGACCGCCGTGGTTCTTCGACGTCCGCGTGCAGGGGAGCGGGGTCGTCGACATTCCGACGCACCTGGTCGACCAGACGCAGTGGCTCGCGGAAGCGCGTGGCGGCGCCCCCGATGTCACGCCGGAGCTGCTCGATGCCCGGGCGTGGCCGACGCGCGTCCCGGTCGACGCGTTCCGCCGCATCACCGGAGCCGCCGCGATCCCGGCGACGCTCGCCGCCCTCGTCGAGGGCGATGCGCTGGCGTACCGGTGCAATGCCGAGCTGCGCTACCGGATCGGCGCGGTCACCGTGCGCGCCACGACGCGCTGGGACGTGGTGGCGCCGGTCGGTGGCGGCGATACGTACCGGACGGTCGTCCACGGCACCCGCGCCGACATCGGTCTCCAGCAGGGACCCGACACGGGGCATCGCCGTCACGTGTTCGTGCAGCCGCGGGTCGACGCCGCCGACGTCCTTCGGCTCGTCGAGCGCGTCGCCGCCGACTGGCACGAGGCGAAGGGGCAGCTCGTGCTCGAGCGTGACGCCGGCGGCGTTCGCATCGCGTTCGCCCCGGGCGCGGAGGGTGGGCACGAGACGCATTTCGCGCGCGTGCGCGACGACCTGCTCGTCGCCGTCGACGAGCACCGCTGGCCCGAGGCGCTCATGCGTCGGACTCGCGCGAAGTACGGCCTGCTCGCCGCCGCCGCCCGCGCGACGAGCGGCTGAGACGCTCGGCGAGCGCTCAGCGATCCAGCACGTCGACCGCCTCGGGATCGATCCACTCGATGCCGTTGCCGGCGCCTCTCACCGCCGCGACCTCGATCTCCACGAGGAGCGCCGGCCGCGCCAGCGCGGAGACGCGGCAGCCGAGCGACGCGGGGCAGCTTCGCGCGTATGGCGTCGGCCCCTCGCCGTGGGCGCGATTGACCTTGGCGTCCTGCACGGTGAACGTCCGACGACGGACGACGTCGTCGAGCGTCGCGCCGGCCTGCTCGAGCGTCCAGCGGATCGTCTCGTTGGCGAGGTCCACCTGCGCTGCCCAGTCCCCCGGTCCGCGGAGCTGGCCGGCGTCGTCGAGGGCGGTGCAGCCGCTCATCCAGATCCAGTCGTTCACGCGGACGGCGCGCGCGTAGCCGCGCGGATGCTCGCGGCGCTGCCGCGTGTAGATGTCCTGGCGCACGGCGCCGGCGCCGATGACGGCCTCGGCCTCGATCTCCACCAGCATCTCCGGACGCAGCAGGGCGGGGACGATGAGGAGCGTCGACGAGGGACGGACGTCACCCAGCGTGTCGAGCCACGCGCGCGCGTAGTCCGGCGCGCCGGCCGCGCTGGTCAGGAAGGTCTTCGTGTACACGAGATCGTGGGGCCGGCCGCCCGCCTTGGCCAGCGCGGCCAGCAGGGTCTCGAGCGTCGCGCGCGTCTGCCCGTAGAAGTCGCCGGGCGCGTCGACGGCGCCCCGGTCGTTGAGCGCGCTGCTGCCGGAGAGGAACACGCGCTCGCCGATGCGGAGCGCCCGCGAGTAGGCGTACTGCTCCTCCGTGGGACGCCCGGAGCCGATGCGCTGGGCCTGGCGGGCGGCGCCGTCGACGGCGTCGAACTCGATCTCGACGAGCTGCTCCGGCTGCGCGAGCGCGTTCACCTCCACCAGCGTGGTGGCCGGACGCGCGTCGCGCAGATGACGCGCCACCGTGGAGATCGCGGCGTCACCGACGGACATGTCGGTGACGTAGATGCGGCTGCGCACGACGTCGTCGAGGCGTCCGCCCGCCTTGCCCATGCTCTCCTCGGCGATGGCCATGATCGCCTCGGCCTGTGTGGCCGCGTCGCCGACACCCCGCACGCGGCCCTGGCGATCCGTCGCGGTCGTTCCCGCCTGCAGCACCATGTCGCCCACGCGCAGGGCGCGCGAGTAGTGCGCGGTCTTCTCGAGCGGTCGTCCCGATCGCACGTTGATCCGCCGGTACGCAGCCATCAATCCTCCTTCGTTCCCGTGGAGCGATTATAGTGATCGCGACGCCGAGCCCGGTCGCGTCCCTGAACGTTCGAGTCCCACACCGAGAGGAGCGCCGCATGTCGCTGGTGACGGCAACGCTTCGCATCGACACGCCGCTGGCGAAGACGTTCGGCGCCGAAGTCAGCGGGATCGATCTCTCGCAGCCGGTCGCGCCGGAGGTGGCGGACGAGCTCCGGAGGCTGTTCGACCGCGCGCTGCTGCTCGTCTTTCGCGACCAGCAGCTCTCGCCCGAGGCGCACATCGCCTTCAGTCGTCTCTTCGGTGAGCTCGAGGTTCACGTGCTGGACCAGTACAACGCCTCCCGTCATCCGGAGCTCTTCGTGCTGTCCAACGTCGGGCCCGACGGCCGTCCCAACCGCGTGCATCCCGACCGCGGCACGCTGGTCTGGCACACCGACGCCTCGTGGTCGCGCCATCCCGCGTACGCCACGCTGCTCTACAGCGAGGCCGCCCCGCGCGTCGGCGGGCACACGCTCTTCGCCGACACGCTGTCCGCCTTCGAAGCCCTGTCCGGGGAAGACCAGGCGCGCTTCGCCACGCTGCGCGCCGTCCACGACCTGAACGCGTCGCGTGAGAAGGCCGGGTACGGTCCCATGCCTTCCGCGCAGCGCGAGAAGGTCCCGCCCGTCGAGCATCCCCTCGTCCGCACCCATCGACCGACTGGCCGTCGCGGGCTGTACCTCGGCAGTCACGCCCACCGGATCGTCGGCCTCGGCGACGCGGAGAGCGCGGGAACGATCGAGCGCCTCATGGCCCACATCAGCGAGCCGCGCTTCGTGCACGATCACACCTGGCGCGCCGGCGACCTCGTCATGTGGGACAACCGCGCCGTCCTCCATCGCGCCACGGAATACGACACGGCCCTCGAGCCGCGTATCGTCCGGAGAACCGTCGTGAAGGGAGCGGAGTCGCCCGCGTGAACGCCGACCTCAGCGGGTGACGCCGGACACGAGGTACTCGATCACGGCCGCTTCCTGCGCCGGGACCTCGACCGCGCCGCGCACCAGCCCCCGCACCCACGACACCGCATCGGGCCCGTCCAGTCCCAGCACCTCGCGCGCCAGGCACCCGGCAAACACACCGGTCCGCCCCTGCCCAGCATGACAGTGCACCGCGACGTTCATACCGCCGCGCAACGCCTGAAGCGTGCGTCCCAGCGCCGCGCGCAGCGCCACCGCATCCGGCACCCCGAAGTCGGGCGTCGGCACGTGAACCACATCGAAGCCAGCATCGGCATACGTGCGGAGCAGATCGCGCCCGGTCCGCTCCTGACACTCCTCCAGCTCCGCGATGACGACGACCATCGACACGCCGCGCTCGCCGAGCGCGGCCATCAGTCGCCCCCGCCGGTCGTACGCACTGAAGGGCATCGCCGTCCGATAGAGGCGCCCAGGCAATTTCAGCGGAAGCTCTGTCAGCGGCGGACCCCGAAACAGATCACGCGCCGCCCGCAGACATGAAGCGAGGCGTCGAATCACGCCGGTCGTGCGGTGGTCCCGAGGGACGACGCGGCTCCACCGCGTCGTCTCCGAGCCACTCCCGGGGGGGCCCACGGGGAGGCCACCGAGGCCCTCCCGTGCCTAAATAAATCCGTAGAACTTTCCGGCGTTCTCGCAGACGACCTTGCGACGGACGTCGGGCGGCAGGTGGCCGAGCTCCTTGCGGATGTACTCCTGCGAGTCGGGCCACACGCCGTCGGGATGTGGGAAGTCGGAGCCCCACATCACGTTCTCCGCGCCGAGATCGTCGAGCAGCTTGATGCCGATCGGGTCGCTCTGGAACGTGGCCTTGCACTGCCGTCGCCAGTACGCGCTGGGCGGCATCGTGAGCGCCAGGTCCTTGAACTGGTCCTCCCACTCCGCGTCCATGCGCTGCAGGATGTACGGGATCCAGCCGATGCCGCTCTCGCCGAGGACGAGCCGGATGCGCGGATACTTCTCGAGCACGCCGCCGAAGATCATCGACGTCAGGATGTTCGCCATGTTGATCTGGAACTGCGTGATGTTCGCGGCGAAGGCGGCCCGCGCCACCGCCAGGGGCACGTCGGGCGCATCCGGCGCCTTGGCCCGCGTCGGATCGGACCCGATGAGCACGATCTTGCGAAGGTGCTCCGGCATGTAGCCGCCCACGGTGTGAAAGTGCAGCGGCAGTCCCGTCTCGTTGATCACGGCCCAGAGCGGATTCCAGTACGGATCCCAGAGCGGCCGGAGCTCGGCGGAGTTCGCGATGTCGAGCCCGCGCACCACCCCGCGCGCCGCGACGCGTCTCACCTCCGCGATCGCCGCCTCGAGCGGATGATTCGGGATCGATGCGAGACCGGCGAACCGCTCGGGATGCGTGGCGCAGAAGTCCGCCAGCCACTCGTTGTAGATGCGCGTGACCTCGGGCGTCGCCTCGGGATCGCTCATGCGTCCCGTCGTGCCGAGGATCCCGTAGAGCACTTCACCCTGCACGCCGTCGCGGTCCTGGTCCTGGATGCGGAGCTCGGGGTCGGTGATGCGGCGGCGTCCGCGCTTGCCGTCGTCGTAGAGGCCCGTCGCCGCCATGCGATCGGAGCGATGGATCTGGCCCGGGACGTACTCGCGACCGGCCGACCCCATGCCGCACACGCGCCCGAGGGCCGCGCCCTTCCTCGTCGTCCACACCGGCCCCTGCGGACCGTCGGTGACGTACGGGACGCGGTCCTTCATGGCCGCGGACGCCTGGGTCGTGAACAGATCGGGAGGCAGCCAGCAGAGGTCGATGTGGCAGTCGGCGGAGATCGTCTCGTATCGCATGGGTCGATCGCTCCTCGCTGCGGCGACGTTGCGATTCGCTCGTGGCCCGCGCGCCCGATGCTATCACGCGGATCACCCCACGGAAGGGAACGGTCTAGAATGCACGCCATGCCTGGACCACTTTCCGGTGTGCGCGTGGTGGACTGCAGCACCGTCGTCCTCGGGCCGTGGGCCGCGCAGCAACTGGGCGACCTCGGCGCCGACGTCATCAAGGTGGAGCCGCCCGAGGGCGACACCACCCGTCAGCTCGGGCCCATGAAGAACGCGGGGATGGGCGCGTTCTTCCTCGCCGTCAACCGCAACAAGCGCTCGATCGTGCTCGACCTGAAGCAGCGATCGGCGCGCGACGTGCTGCTGCGCCTGGCCGAGACGGCCGACGTGCTCCTGCACAACTACCGTCCGCAGGCGGCCCGGCGTCTGGGCCTCTCGTACGAGATGTTTCGCGCCGTGAATCCCGGGCTCGTCTACGTCGCGACGTACGGGTTTCGCGCGGCGGGACCGTACGGCGAGAAGCCGGCGTACGACGACATCATCCAGGCCGCCTCGGGCATCGCCGCCACGCAGGGCGCGCTCATCGGCGAGCCGCGGTACGTGCCGACCATCGTGGCGGACAAGACCAGCTCGATGACCGTGCTCGTGTCCATCCTCGCCGCGCTCTATCACAAGGCGCGCACCGGCGAGGGACAGGAGCTCGAGGTGCCGATGTTCGAGAGCCTCGTCGCCTGGGTGATGATCGAGCACCTCTACGGCGCCACGTTCGACCCGCCCATCGACACCGTCGGGTACAAGCGCGTGCTGAACCGGTATCGCCGTCCGTTCAAGACGAAGGACGGGCACCTGGCGATCCTGCCCTACAGCGATCAGAACTGGCGCGACTTCTTCACCCTCGCCGGCCGCGAGGATCTCCTCAACGATGCGCGCTACACGACGCTGGGGACGCGGCTCAAGCACATCGAGCAACTGTACGAGGAGCTGGCGGGCATCGCGCTCACGCGCACGAACGCGCAGTGGCTCGAGGCGCTCGACAAGCACAACATTCCGGGGATGGTGGTGAACTCGCTCGAGTCGCTCCTCAGCGACCCGCAGCTCGAGGCCACCGGGTTCTGGCAGCTCGTCGACCATCCGACGGAAGGGCGGATGCGGCTGCCGGGGGTGCCGACGACGTACAGTCGGACGCCCGGGTCGATTCGTCGCCTCCCGCCGCGGCTCGGCGAGCACACCGTGGAGGTGCTGCGGGAAGCCGGTGTTTCCCAGGGCGAGCTCGATGCGCTGATCGCGTCGGGAGCGACGCGCGTCGCGTAGGTCGTCGGGGCCGGGAGCGTGGTCGGAGACCCCGCCGCGGCGTCAACGAATGCGATGCGTGTCGAGGAAGCCCTGCATCGCGGCGCGACACGCTTCGGGTTTCTGGATCTGCAGCAGGTGCCCGGTGCCTGGGATCGCCTCGTACGAGTAGCCGCCTTCCTCGGCGAGGGCGCGATTGGCGAACGCGGGGGCGGGCGCCCCCTTGGCGTCGGGGTCGGCGGCGATGAGGGCGACGGGACCGGCGTACGCGTTCGCAGCAGGCCACAGGTTCAGCGTCATCGCCTGCAGGTAGATCGACGCCTCGAGCTCGCGGGGGCACGCGAGGATCCATTCGCCGTTTTGCTGTCTGAGGACGGCTCGCGCCATCACGTCGTGAGCGCCGTCGACCCACGTCGCGTGGGCGCGAGTCTCGCGATACTGACGCGCGAGCTCGGATGGATCGGTGAAGCGGTCGGGGCGCGTGAGGGCCCAGTCGGCGAGGCGGTGCTCGAAGATCTTCATCGGTTCCCAGAGTGGATGGTCCGGTGGGGGGACGTTCGGGGGATCGAAGAGGACGAGGGCGTCCCAGGGAAAGCCGATCTCGATGGCGTGCTTCATGGCCGTGCGGGCGGACATGGAGTGGAACACGCCGACGCTGCGCCGGGCGCCGGCGGCCGCGGTGACGGCGCGCACGACGCCCTCGAGGTCGAGGGCCATCTGGGCGTAGGTGTGGCCGTCGCGCCCGGACGATGCGAGCGGGCTCTGGCCGTGGTTCCGCATGTCGAACGCGACGACCTCGAACCGGTCGAGCAACGGTCCCCAGAACGGGACGTAGCCGTCCGTCGCGAAGCCGTTGCCGTTCGCGATGAAGAGCCGCACGGCGTCGGGACGTGCGTAGCGCCGCACGACCACGCCGGCGCCGTCGCCCAGCGCGACGGCGAACCGCTCCGTCGGCGCAGGCACGTCGAGCGGCATGAGACCGCGGGGCTATCCCGCCGACGACGGCGAACGTCGCATCAGGGGCGACCCGTCGAGGGAACGATCGGTCGACGCGGCGGCAGCGGCGCGGCGCGTAGACCGTCGAGGTCGATGGTCGGCATGTCGACGCTGAGCGCGCGCAGGACACCGTTGGCGAGCTCGTTGTAGCGCGAGAAGTGACGGCGCAGGCGGGCGCGCCACGCGGGGATGCCGCCGTTGGCGTGCAGCTCGAAGGCCGACTCGCGTCCGTCGAGCGCGGAGGCCACGTGATCGGACGCCAGCTGCAGGAGCGCGGCGCGCTGGAGCGCGGTGTAGCCGCCGCCGGCGAACGACTCGTCGAGCCCGGCCCCGACATCGGGCGCGGCAAGGTCCTTGTCCGACGGGGCGACGATCAGCGACGAGCCGGGAAGCACGCGGAGGATCTCGGCCATGCGCTGGCGCGCCTTCAGCATCGCGATGCTGCCGGCCGCGACGTGGCCGCGTCCGGGCATGCGATAGCCGGCGGCCGACAGGTCTGGGTCGAGCTCCGCCGCCGTCTGGCACGTTCGCACGGTCTGCACGTCGACGACCAGATCGAGCAGGTGCTCCAGCGTGGCCTCGTGCTCGCGGAGTCCCATCGCGTCGGTGCACGCCAGCGCGAGGCCGAGCGTGAACTCCGCTTTGGCGAGCCAGCAGTAGAGCTGGTGCCAGAAGAGCCACGCCGCGACGGGATCCGGCGACGGCTCGACGAGGAACACACGCTCCCAGGGAATGAACACGTTCTCGAGCCACATCTGCCCGTCGAGCTCGTCGAAGCGGCTGCTGAGCGGCGCGATGAACGGGTTGCCGTGCCGCGCCGCGATCTTGCGACACATGATCGTCACGCCGGGCGCCGCGACCGGCACGATGAACGTCGCGCGATGACCGTCGTGATCGACGCCGGAGTGCCCGCCCACGTAGACGTCCTCCGCGTATGCCGGGCTCGTGTGCATCCCCACCTTGCCCGTCAGCACGAGTCCGCCGTCCGTCTCGCGCACGACCCGCAGGGCCGCGCGCTGCGCGGGATCGGGCTGCATCCGGGCGCCGACCGTCGCGGCGCCGGCACAGAACGTGACGAAGCGACCCGTGCGGGCCACGAGGGCGCGATAGGCCTCGGCATTCGCGATCTGCTCGGCGGACACGTTGCGCTGCAGCACGACGTCCTGGACGCCGAGCGCGATCAGATGCCCGTACGCCGGCGTGTGCGTGATGTTGCCGGCGGAGAGGAACGTCGTGGCCGAGAACGATCGGCCCATGGCGTGCAGGTCGGCGGGCGTCTTCGGCACCGTGAACGCCCAGGGATGGCGGCGGCCGTCCGCGTCCGGCGGCGTGAACAGCACGTCGTGCCAGGCCGGATCGGCGTGACGGTCGTACCACGCGACGTACTCGTCCACCATCGCACGCGTCGCCGGATGCACGGTGACGTCGTCGATGGCGCCCTCGCCGACCACCCACACCTTGCGCCCGTCGCGTAGCGACTCCCGGTACTCCGCGCCGGTTCTCATCCCGGGGAGGATCTTAGCAGTCCGGCTGCGCGCGTCACTCCCCGCGAGCCAGGTCATGTGGCACTATCACCCTCACCGACGAGGGGGATCGTGATGGACAAGGCAGGCGGGCTCTACGGCAAGCTCGAAGAGCGCATCCTCGCGCGTGACCAGGTGGGAGCGAGCACGGTCTTCTACGACCTCGTGCGCGCGGGCCGACCCCGGACGGAGATCCTGCAGGAGCTCGTCCGCATCCACGCGCCCTACACTCACGTGCCCTACCACCAGCGCATCGACAACGGCTTCGTCCGCTTCGTGAACAACGACCACTGCCTCCTGAGCGCGCGCACGAGCGTCCACCTGCCCGGCTACATGACGGCTGCGCTGGAGTACCTGCCGCTCGCGCAGACCGTCTGGTACGTCCCGACCGGTCTCGATCCCTGGAACCAGCTCCTCGGGAAGATGCCGGGCCACTACGGACGGCGCGGCGAGAAGCGCGATCCCAACAAGCCCGTCGCGCCGCCCGAGCGCCACTGGCCCGACGTCGAGCCCGTGAAGCTCGACGGATCGTTCGAGGAGGGGCTGAATCACTGGCTCACGCTCGTGCAGCGTGGCGACGTGCTCGACGCATACCGCGTCTTTCTCGGACTCTTCCAGGA
>JBKPPN010000110.1:0-14465 GCA_046733575.1 Candidatus Methylomirabilota bacterium
CGCGGAGGTAGGCGGTCCAGCCGATGCGGCCGAGGCCGACGACGACGCGGACGCGGTCGAGGAGGCGCAACTCGTCGAGGAGGTAGGGTTCGCAGCGGGCGATCTCCTGGACGGTCGGCTTGTTGGCGGGCGGCGCGCAACGGGCCGTGGCGGTGACGTAGGCGTCGATGAGGGTCAGGCCGTCGTCGGCGCGGTCGGACGTCGGCTGGCTTGCGAACCCGGTTTCCCAGAGCGCCTGGAAGAGCCAGTTGCCGCTCTGGTCGCCCGTGAACATCCGGCCGGTGCGGTTGCCGCCGTGCGCGGCTGGCGCGAGCCCGACGAGCAGGAGTCGCGCGCGCGGATCGCCGAAGCCCGGCAACGGTCGCGCCCAGTACCGCTGGCCGCGATAGCGGCGTGGTGGATCCGCGGCGACGGCGGTGCGGTGTCGCACGAGACGAGGACAGAGCCGACAGCGGACGATGCGCGCGTTGAGACGATCGAGCGCGGAGCGTTGTTGCAATTCGAGACGATTGTGACACCGTGAATGCCATGACACCACCGGCGCCGCGCGTCCCCGCCATCATCGTGCACGGTGGTGCGGGCCCCGATCCCTCCACCGACCGCTCGACGTTTCGTCCCGGCATGACGGCGGCGGCCGCCGCGGGCTGGCGCGTGCTGAACGACGGCGGCCCGGCCATCGACGCGGTGGAGGCTGCGGTGCGCGTTCTCGAGGACGACCCCGCCTTCAACGCTGGCCGCGGCTCCGTGCTCACGACGGCAGGCACCGTCGAGATGGACGCCTCCATCATGGAAGGCGATCACCTGCGCTGTGGCGCGGTGGCGTGCGTCACCGGCATTCCGAACCCCATCTCGCTCGCCCGGCGTCTCGCCGAGCACGACGAGCCCGTGCTGCTGGTCGGCGAGGGCGCCCGGACGTTCGCCCGCCTGCACGGCATGGCCGAGTGCGATCCCGCCTCCCTCGTCACCGCGACGCAATGGCAGCGGCACCTCGCGCGACGCGAGAACGAACGCGTGTCAGCGGCTTCGTGCGGCCGCGTCGAGCTGGCCGAGGCGGCGCCGCGCGGGACGGTCGGCGCGGTCGCGATCGACCGTCGGGGTAGCGTCGCCGCCGCCACGTCGACGGGGGGACGGAGCGGTCAGCGGCCGGGTCGCGTGGGCGACAGCGCGCTCATCGGCGCCGGCACGTACGCCGACTCCACGCTCGGCGCGGTGTCCTGCACGGGCGACGGCGAAGCGGTGATCCGCATCGTCCTCGCGCGCCGCACGCTCGACGTCCTGAAAGAGGCAGACGATCCGGCGCACGCGGCCCGCGTCGCCATCGACCTGCTCGTCGAGGAGGGGCGCGGTGAAGGCGGCCTCATCGTGGTCGACTGGCGCGGACGTACCGGATTCGCGCACTCCACGCCGTTCATGCCGGTCGCCTGGATGTCGCCCGGTCTCGACACGCCACGCGTGCCCTGGTGAGCGATCTCGGTCTCGGCGACGTCGAGCGCGCGCGCGAACGGTTGCGCGAGGCGATCCACGAGACACCGTGCGCGTACTCCGAGAGCCTGTCCACCCTCACCGCCACGCGCTGCTATCTGAAGCTCGAGAATCTCCAGATGACGGGATCGTTCAAGGAGCGCGGCGCCGCCAATCGGCTCCTCCAGCTCTCCGCCGACGAGCGACGGCGTGGCGTCGTCACGGCGAGCGCGGGCAATCACGGTCTCGCCGTCGCGTTCCACGCCTCCCGCCTCGGGATTCCGGCCACGATCGTCATGCCGGAGTGGGCGCCGCTCATCAAGGTCACCAGCGCGCGACGTCGCGGCGCCGACGTGATCCTCCACGGCGAGAACTTCGAGGACGCATGGGCTCGAGCGAGCGCCACGGCCGCGGCACGCGGCCTCGTCATGGTGCCGCCATTCGATGACGACGCGGTCGTCGCCGGCCAGGGGACGCTCGGGCTCGAGCTGCTCGAGCAGTGCCCCGAGCTGGACGCCGTCATCGTCCCGGTCGGCGGCGGTGGCCTGATCGCGGGGGTCGCGCTCGCGATCAAGAATCGACGACCCGACGTGCGGGTAATCGGGGTGCAGTCCGCGGCGTTGCCCGCGATGCGTCGCTCGCTGGAAGAGGATCGTCGGGTGGAGGTGCCGGCCGCCGCCACCATCGCCGACGGCATCGCGGTGCGGCTCGTGGCCGAGCGGACGCTCGACGTGGCGCGCAAGCACGTCGACGAGGTCGTCACGGTGAGCGAGGAGGAGATCGCCAACGCGATCCTCGTGCTCCTCGAGGTGGAGAAGACGGTCGCGGAGGGCGCGGGCGCCACGCCGCTGGCCGCGCTCCTCAACCGTCCGCTCGATCTCGCCGGGGCGACCGTCGCGCTGATCGTGTCGGGGGGCAACATCGACGTCACGATGCTGTCGCGCATCATCGAGCGCGGGCTCGTGAAGGACGGCCGTCTCGTGCGGCTCGACGTGCTCGTCCTCGACCGTCCCGGCGCCCTCGCCCGTCTGAGCCAGGTCATCGCGGAGACGCGCGCCAACATCGTCCACATCGAGCACGACCGGGCCTTCGCGCGCCTCGCCTCCATCGGCGAGACCGAGGTCGAGCTCACGCTGGAGACGACGGGTCGTGAGCACATCGACGCGCTGAAAGCGCGCCTGACCGCGGCCGGCTACCGCGTCGCCGAGCGCCGCGTCTGAAGCGTCGCGGTGAGCCCAGCCCGACACGCGGCTCGGGCGTCGGTCGGCTCACTGATCACGCGGAGTCCCGACGTCCCGGGCGCGGCGCTCCGAGCGTCGTCATGACGATCTCGCGCACCCGATCGGCGAGCTCGCGGGCGGCGTCGCGCCGCGGCAGACGCGCCTCGGCCCGCACGAGCGGGTGGTACGTGATCGTGACGCGACCGGGACGCGGGAAGATCCGGCCGGGAGGCCACGCGTCGCGCGCTCCGGCGATCGTGACGGGGAGCACCGGCGCCCCGGCGGACAGGGCGAGCCGAAACGCGCCGACCTTGAACGGACCGACCTGGCCCGTCGTGGTTCGCTCGCCTTCGGGAAAGATCATCAGCGCGTGGCCCGCGCGCAGGAGACGGATGGCCTCGCGCGTGGCGCGGGCGTCACGCCCCTCGATGTCGACGGGAAAGGCGCGGAGCAAGCGGATGAAGCGGCCGAAGAGCGGGATGTCGAAGAGGCGATCCCACGCCATGTAGTACACGCGCCGGCGGACGGGAATCGTGACGAGGGGCGGATCGGCGAAGGTCTGGTGGTTTGGCGCGATGACGACGGGGCCCTCGGACGGGATGTGCTGGGTGCCGCGGAGCTCGAGACCGAAGTAGAGCCGACAGAGACGATGGAATCCGGGGCGAAATACATCGAGGACGGGCGTCCGCACGCCGAGAGTGTAGCGTGCGGGCCCGTCCTCGCTGGGAAACGCTAGTCGTCGTCCTCCGCAGCGACGCCGACCTCGACGGCCTCGAAGCGACCGAACCGCTCGATCCGGTCCTGGCACCGCACGCAGGTCTCGACTTCTGGCATCGCGCGCAGCCGGGCCGGCGCGATCGGCTCGTCGCACTCGCTGCACTTGCCGTACTCGCCGTCCTGCAGCCGCTCGATGGCGCTCGACAGCTTGCGCACGCGCTCCACGAGCAGCTCCCGGGTGGCGAACTCGATCTCGCGACGCTCGTTGGCCGCGATGACGTCCATCTCGTCCGCGAAGCCGTTGCCGTCGCCGATCGCTCGCGTCACTTCCTCGATGGCGGCCGCGCCGCCGACCTGACGAAGCCGGTGCACGGCTTGTTTCAGTTCTTGGTCCAGCCGCTTTCGGATGCCGCTGTCCATTTCTCGTCCTCCCCTCGACTTCTGCGGCACCGGGCAAAGCAACCCGTGTGCCGAGCCTTAAGACGCCGCGTCCCATCAAAAGATTCATGCGATTGGCGGGGACGCGACGGGGAGTCCGATTCGCGGGCACCGGCAAGGATCGCCGCCGAAAACGGGCAGACTGCCCGATTCATGACGAATTGCGAGCCAAGCTGGCGTGATGTGCGGCGACCGCGGTAACGCGGGCGTCATCGAAGCGACGGCGCGGGCTCGCCGCGCCGTCTCCAACCCCGGCGGATTGCGGGGCGTCAGCCCCCCGGGAAGATCAATTCCCGCGCGGTGCCTTGCGCGCGACGCCGCTTTTGTGGGCGGCCGCGGCGGTCGCGGCAGCGACGGCCTCGACCACCCGGCGGTCGAACATCGACGGCGTGATGTACTCCTCGGACAGCTCGTCCTTGCCGACCAGCCCCGCGAGCGCCTTCGCGGCGGACAACTTCATCTCGTCGGTCACGCGGCGAGCGCGGACGTCGAGCATCCCGCGGAAGAACCCCGGGAAGCAGCAGGAGTTGTTGATCTGGTTGGGGTAGTCGGAACGCCCGGTGGCCATGACGCGGACGAAGCCGCCGACCTCCTCGGGCTGGACCTCGGGGATCGGGTTAGCCATGGCGAAGACGACGGAGTCGCGGTTCATGGCCTTGACGTCGCGCGCCGTCACGACACCCGGGCCGGACAGCCCGATGAAGACGTCCGCGCCGACGAGCGCCTCCCCCGCCGTACCGCGGACCTTGCGGGGGTTGGTGTGCTCCGCGAACCACTCCTTCATGGAGTTCATGTTCTCGGTGCGGCCCTTGTAGATGACACCCGAGCGATCACAGCCGACGATGTGGCGCGCGCCTGCCTTCATGAGCAGCTTCGCGGTGGCGATGCCGGAGGCGCCCACGCCGGTGAACACGATCCGCACGTCGGGCAGCTTCTTCTTCACCAGCTTCAGCGCGTTGTAGAGGGCAGCCACGACCACGACGGCGGTCCCGTGCTGGTCGTCGTGAAAGACGGGGATGTCGAGATCGCGCTGGAGGCGTTCCTCGATCTCGAAGCAGCGCGGGGCCGAAATGTCCTCGAGGTTGATGCCGCCGAAGACGGGCGAGATGGCCTTCACGATGGTGACGATCTCGTTGACGTCCTTGGTGGCGAGGCAGATGGGAAACGCGTCGACGCCCGCGAACTCCTTGAAGATGAGCGCCTTGCCCTCCATGACGGGCTGCGCGCCGTTCGGTCCGATGTCGCCGAGCCCGAGCACGGCCGTCCCGTCGCTCACCACCGCCACGGTGTTCTGCTTGATCGTGAGCGTGTACGCCTTCTCCGGATCCTTGTGGATCGCCATGCAGACACGCGCAACGCCCGGCGTGTAGGCCATCGAGAGGTCGTCACGCGTGCGGACGGCCATCTTGCCCTTGACCTCGATCTTGCCGCCGAGATGCATCAGGAACGTGCGGTCGGAGACGTTGACCACCCGCACGTGCTCCACGCCGCGGAGCTTGTCCACCACCTGCTGACCGTGTGTCTCGCCGCTCGCCTTGAACGTGATGTCGCGGGTGATCGTCTTGCGGCCGACCTCCACGAGATCCACCGCGCCGATGTCGCCGCCCGCCTTGCCGATCGCCGACGTGACCTTGCCCAGCATGCCCGGCTCGTTGTCGATCTCCACGCGAACCGTCAGGCTGTAGCTCGCGCTGGGGGATGTCGTCGCCATTGCTGCGGCCTCCTTCTCTTGATCGTGACGCCGGCGCACCGGCCACACCGAGACGCGCATTCTACCCCAGGCGCGTTTGACCAGCCTTCGCGCGAGCGCGCGTCTACTTCTCGGCGACGTCGAAGGGACGGAGATGGAGGAGGCGGCGGTCGGCGTCGAGCGTCACGCGATAGCGGCCGAGCACGGTGTTGCCGAGAATCCCGTCGAGGCCCGGACCGGGATCGTGCACGACGACGGGCACGTCGTGGAGCTCGACGCCCCCCATGGCGAGCGACCGGAACGTCGAGCGTCGGCCCGCCGTCTTGCCCGCCAGCGTCTGGAGCTCGATCCCGTCGCCGTGCTCGTGCACCGGCAGCCGCAGCATGTCGGCGGCGGCGGGCGACACGATCGTCACGCTCGACCCCGTGTCGACGAGGAAGCGGCCCTCGTGCGTTCCGTTGATGGTCACGACGACCACCCACACGCCGCGCGAGAGCTCCACCGGCACCGCCGTCTCCGCGGTCCGACCCGCCGTGGTCGGCACGCGCAGCTGCGACAGCGCATCACGTACCGCCTTCGCGACGTCGGACGGCGGGTCCAGCGTCAGCGCGAGCTGGTAGGCATCCCAGGCGGACTGGCGCTGCCCGAGCCGCGCCAGCGCGGTCCCGCGCAGGTAGTGAAAGACGGGATTGTCGGGGCGAAGCGACACCGCGCGCGTCCAGAGCTGGGCGGCCTCGACGTAGTCGTGCCGGGTGAACGCATTCGTGGCGAGGGTATCGAACCGCGCCGGCGATTCGACGCCACTGAAGGCCAGCCACTGGCCGATGACGATCCCGACCATGAGCGCGAGCAGCCTCCGCATCGACCTTCGCTCGTCGCAACTCCCGTACCGTCCACCGCGGTTTCCGGTCGGACGCGACGTCGTGCGGTCTTCGGGCAGAGTGAATCGCGATGCAGGGTTTCGGACGGCGCGTTGCGGGCCCGGGACCGCAATAGTACGCTCGGCCGGACCATAGGAGGAGCGCGTGATCGACGCCCAGACGGCCGACCGAGAGCTTCACACGTACATCCGCCCCCAGACGTTTCCCGTCGCGATCCGGATGCTCCGGCCCGGAGAGCCGATCCCCGACAAGGCGCGACGACCGGCCCGGGACTTCAAGAAGCTCAGCATGAACTGCCAGGTCATCGACATGGCCCGACGGTACGGCTGGACGATCGCGCTCACCCGCGACGATCACATCTGCTCCCTCGGCATCGCCGCCCTTGGCTTCGAGGCGCCCACGCCGTTGCACTCGTCCGGCACGCTGTGCGAGGGCATGTACACGGAGACGAAGGAGGCGGGGCAGCGGTCGGAGGCCGCCGTGGACCGCTTCGCCCCGGGCGAGTACGCCTGCCTCCTGGTGGCGCCGCTCGAGCGCGCGACCTTCGAGCCGCACCTGGTCTGCATCTACGCCAACCCGGCCCAGGTCATGCGTCTCACGCAGGCGGCGCTTTGGAAGCGCGGGGGCAAGCTGACGTCGTCCTTCGGCGGCCGGATCGACTGCTCCGAGATCATCGTCACCACCATGCGCACCGACCGTCCGCAGCTCATCCTTCCCTGCTCGGGCGACCGCATCTTCGGCCAGACGCAAGATCACGAGATGGCGTTCACGATTCCGTGGCCGCAGATGGAGGAGATCATCGAGGGCCTGCGCGCGACACATGCGGGCGGCATCCGGTATCCGATCACGCAGTTCATGGAGTACGAGGCGAAGATGCCGCCCAGGTACATGGAAGCGAACCGGATGTGGGACGTCGAGAAGGGCCGCGCGCAGTACACGAACCGGGATCGGGTCGTCGCGGCGTACAAGCGCTCGTTCGCGGACCGCGTGCCGGTGTATCCGATCGTGGCGTCCTTCGCCGGTACGCTGGACGGCCTCAGCATCGAGGAGTACTGCACCAACGTCCCGCGCGCGATCACCGCGATGATGAACTACTACGAGCGATTTCAGCCCGACGTCGTGCTGGCGTACAACGACCTGGCCAAGGAAGCGGAAGCGTTCGGCTGTCGCGTGAAGTACTCCGACTACGTGGTCCCGTCCATCGACCAGCACGTCCTCGCGGATGACAAGAGCCTCCTGGCGAGCATCGCCATGCCGGATCCGTACCGCACGGCGCGGCTGCCCGGCTTTCTCGAGCAGTGCGAGGCCCTCGTCAAGGCCAAGCCGCCCGCGGCGATCGGCGCGGTGGCCGTCGGCCCGTGGACGATCGCGATGCTGATGCGCAACCCCGAGACGATGCTCCTCGACACGTTCGAGGACCCGCAGTTCATCCACGACCTGATGCGCGTCACCACGGACTTCTGCACGCTGTGGGGTGACGCCATCGTGAAGACCGGCATCGGGCTCAGCTTCTCGGAGCCGACCGCGTCCATCAGCCTGATCTCACCCGACAACTACCGGGAGTTCGTGGCGCCGTATCACAAGGAGCTCGTCGATCACTTCAAGGCCCGGAAGGTCGGCGTGACCACGCACATCTGCGGCACGACCTATCCGATCTACGAGGACCTGCTCGGCTGCGGCTTCAGCACGGTGTCGTTCGATCTCGACCAGCAGAGCGACCCCGCGCTCTACGTCGACCAGCTCGACCGATTCATGACCGTCGCGAAGGGCCGTGCCGTCGCCATCGGCAACGTGGACGCCACGAAGTTCGAGAAGACGTCCAAGGACGCGATGTACGCCGACGTCAAGCGCTGCGTCGATACGGCCGCCCGCCACTCCGGCTTCATCCTGTCGACGTCCTGCGAGATCCCTCCCCGCTCCGACGCCCAGATCGTCAAGTGGTTCATGGACGCCGCCCACGACTACGGCCGCTACGACCGCATCTTCGAATAGGAACGAGGAATCAGAGCCTCGAGCGAAGCGAGGGCGAGCCGCGCAGCGCGATCCGAAACGCCGAAGGGCCGGTCGACACCGACCGGCCCTTCGATCCACCACTCCGAGCGCCGGCTCCGCCGGCGCGATCCTGTTCTACGGCGATGCCACGGAGGGAGCCTCGACGGCCCCTTCCGAAGCGCTTACCACCGCACCGGCTTGGACGGACGGTGCGCGTAGCCGCTCTCGCGGCCTCCGCCACCTCCGGGACGGCCGCCGCCAGGACGTCCGCCGCCACCCGGCCGGCCGCCACCGCCGCGGTTACCGCCGCCCGGACCGCCGCCCGAGCCTTGAGGATTCGAGATCTCCACCGTGATGCGCCGCCCGTCCAGCTCCCGGCCGTTCAGCTGCGAGATCGCCGTCTGCGCCTCTTCCGCCGTGCCCATCTCCACGAAGCCGAAGCCACGCGACTGACCGGAGAAGCGATCGGTGATCACCGTCGCCGACGTCACGTTGCCGCACTGAGCGAAGAACTCGCGCAGTCCGTCGCTGGTGATGGAGTAGGCCAGTCCACCGACATAGAGTTTCGATGCCATACGCGACTCCTCCTCGGACTCTCTTCCGCCTCCCTCGTGCACGCCAGGCGAACGCGGAAGAGCGTCTCATCGCAGGCGAGGTCCGGCCTTTCGCGGCCGACAGGGAAAGTGTACACGCCCGCGCGGACGGCGCAACCGCCCGACGCTGTTACCGGGTCAGGGCAGGATGGATGGCGGTCTCGGGGACCTCGTCGGCGTCGGTCTCGGACACCGACGGAGGATCGACGGTGGGCGAGGCCGGAGGATCCAGCGGCAGCCGCGGTGCGGCGGCCGGCTGGTGGTGCGACCGCTCCCCCGCCACGCAGGAGAGCTCGACGAGGGTGCCCATCAGGACCACCGCGGCGACCGCGAGGACGATGGCGCGCACGATGGGTCTCACGCGGGGAACGCTGCGTTCGTCCCCTTCTCCACCAGGTCCTCGACGGCGAGGGGACGCGTCAGGACGTGAAAGCCCTGGAGCTCGAAGGCCACGCGGGTCTCGAGTGACGTGTCGGGATTCGCGAGCACGATGACGGGCACCCCGGGGGCGACGCGCTCGAACAGCGTGGCGTGCTCCGCGGGCGACAGATGCAGCAGCGCCACGTCGACGACGATGAGCGACGCCGTGCGCGACAGCAGCACGCGCACGCCCTCGCAGAGAGTCTCCGCGATCGCCACGCCGATTCCGCGGTCGAGACAGGCCAACCCGAGCGTCTGCGTGGCGGCGCGATCCTGATCGATGGTGAGCAACAGATTCATGAATTCTCCTTGCCAGAAGTCGGTCCCGGACGACCGGGCCTCGGGTGAGTCAGGCAAGGCGGGTGCCAGAGGGCGGTGTCGCGCAACTCCTGATCGTAGCGTTCACGCGTCACGACGTCAGCGCCCTCGCGACGTCGGCAATCGGGCACAACGCCCGGGACGACGGGCGCGTTGCCCGAGGGCCGGCCGACGGCTAAGATGCGCGGCATGAATCAGGCGCGCGCACTCGTCGGCGTTCTCATGGGATCGCGATCGGACTGGGAAACGATGAAGCACACCACGGACACGTTGACCTCGCTCGGCGTGCCGTTCGACGTCCGCGTGCTGTCGGCGCATCGCGCACCCGACGCGGTCGCCGAATACGCGGCGAGCGCGGAGGGTCGCGGCATCGAGGTCATCGTCGCGGCGGCGGGTGGCGCGGCGCACCTCGCGGGCGTCGTGGCGGCCAAGACCGTCCTGCCCGTGCTCGCAGTGCCGATGGAGTCGAAGCTCCAAGGGCTCGACTCGCTGCTCTCGATGGTCCAGATGCCGGCGGGCGTTCCGGTCGGCACGCTGGCGATCGGCCGCGCGGGCGCGGTGAACGCGGCGATCCTCGCGGCGAGCATCGTGGGTGGCGCGCACGGCGAGCATCGCGAGGCGGTCCGACGTTTCCGTGAGAAGCAGACGAAGGACGCCCTCGCGAACCAGGACCCGCGGGGGGAAGCTAGCGGAACTCCTCGGGCGTGATCTTGTAGGCGATGATCTTGCGGTAGAGCGTCTTCGGATCGATCTCCAGCAGGGCCGCCGCCTTCCCGCGGTGGCCGCCGACCTGACGGAGCGTCGTCACGATGTGCGCGCGCTCCATGCCCTCCAGGCTTCCTGCCGACGGCGCGGCCGGTGTCGACGTTCCGTTGCCCGCGATGTCGGGCGGCAAATCGGACGGCATGATCTCCGCGTCCTTGGAGAGGATCACCGCACGCTCGATCGCGTGGAGTAATTCGCGCACGTTCCCGGGCCAGCTGTGCGCTTCCAGCGTCGCCATCGCGGCCGGACTCAGCCGCTTCGCGCCGTAACTCGCGTTCGCCTCCACGAAGTGCTGGGCCAGCATCGGCACGTCCTCGGGACGCTCGCGCAACGGCGGCAGCGTGACCGTGATCGTGTTGATGCGGAAGAAGAGGTCCTGCCGGAAGTGACCGACCTTCATGGCCTCGGCGAGATCGCGATTGGTCGCCGCGATCAGGCGGATGTCGACGCGTCGCGGCCGCGTGCCGCCGACGCGGAAGAACATCCCGGTCTCGAGCACGCGGAGCAGCTTCACCTGGCTCTCGGGCTCCATGTCGCCGATCTCGTCCAGGAACAGCGAGCCGCCGTCCGCCATGTCGATGAGGCCGGGCTTGGAGTTGACCGCGCCCGTGAACGCGCCCTTCTCGTGACCGAAGAGCTCGGACTCCAGCACCTCGCGCGGCAGCGCGCCGCAGTGGATGGGCACGAACGGCCGCTCGGCACGACGTGAGCGCTCGTGGATCGCGCGCGCGACCAGTTCCTTGCCCGTCCCGCTCTCGCCCAGGATGAGGACGGACGAGTCGGTGGGCGCCACGCGATCGACGACGCGCAGCACGTCCTGCATCTTCGGACTTCGCGTCAGGATGCCTCCGAACGGCTGTCCGCCCGGCATGTGGGCGCGCAAGGCCTCGTTGTCGCGCAGCAGCTGGCCCTTCTCCGCCGCCTTGCGGATGAGGATGTCGAGCTCCTCGATCTTGGTCGGCTTGGTGAGGTAATCGTAGGCGCCGAGCTTCATCGCCTCCACCGCGGTGGCGACGTCCTGGAAGCCGGTCATCACGATGACCTGCGGCTGCTCCGGCTGGACGGCCAGCTCACGCAGGACCTCGATGCCTTCCTTCTTCGGCATCTTCATGTCCAGCACGACCACGTCGTACGGCGACTCGGCGAGCCGGGCGAGCGCGGCGTCGCCGTCGCCCACGCCCTGGACGTCGTGGCCCTTGCGCGCGAGCTCGCGCACGATGAGCTCGCGGAGGTTCTTCTCGTCGTCGGCCACCAGGACACGGATCGCTCGGCTCATACAGGGAGTACCACCCGGAAGATACTCCCTTTCCCGGGTCGTGACGTCACTTCCAGACGGCCGCCGTGGTCGGCAACGATTCCCTGGGCGATGGCCAGGCCCAGACCGGTGCCCTGCCCGGGCGGCTTGGTGGTGAAGAACGGATCAAAGATCCTGGGCAGGATGTCGTCCGGGATCCCGGGCCCGGCGTCTTCCAGCTCCACCTCGACCTCGCCGGAGACGACCCGTGATCGAAGGGTCAGCGTCCCCTTCCCGTCCATCGCTTCCAGGGCGTTCGAGGCCAGGCCCAGGAAGACCTGCCGCAGCTGACCCTCGTTGACGGACAGCTGGGGCAGCGCGGGGTCAAGCTCCATCACGAACCGGCTCTCGCTGAAGCGCGACTGATGCGTCAGCAGCTCCACCGCCTTCTGGACGATGACGTTGACGTCCGTCGGGGTCCGCCGGCTCCCCGGCTCGCGCACGAACAGGAGCAGGCTGCCGGTGATCTCCTTGCACCGGTACGCCTCCTCCTCGATCAGACCGAGGTAGTGGGCGAAGTCGTCGCGCTCCGGCATGGCCGGCGCGTCGGGCGCGCGGAGGCGCCCGAGCAGCGACTCCGCGCAGCCCGCGATGGTGGCGAGCGGATTGTTCAGCTCGTGGGCCACGCCCGCGGCCATCCGACCCGCGGTGGTGAGCCGCTCGGTGAGCAGCATCTGGCGCTCGAGGCGCTTGGCCCGGGTGACGTCCTCCACGATGAGGACGAGATGCGACGGCCCGGTCGCCGCGACGAGCGGCGCGACCGTGAGGTGGAGGATCTTCGCCTCCGCGCCGATCACCATCTCTTCTTCCGTCGACGCGACCTGTCCCCGCTCCAGGTTGCGCCGCAGGAACAGGCGCACCGCCTCCACCTTGTCGGCGGGAAGGAGCCGCGTGAACGGCTCGCCGGACAGGGGAGCGCACGCGAGCACGCGGGCGGCCTCGCGGTTGGCGCGCACGGTGGTGAGCGCGGCGTCGAGCACGAACACGCCGACGGGCAGCGTCTCCAGCACGACCTCGACGAACCGCTTCTGGGCGTCGAGCTCGCGTGTACGCTCGGCCACCATCCCCTCGAGCTCCGTGTAGAGGCGGGCGTGCTCGAGCGCGATGGCCGCCTGGTCGGCGAACGCGCGCAGCAGCTCCTCCTCCGCCGCGGCGTACCGGTGGACGTCGTGACGCAGCACGATGATCGCGCCGATGGCGCGGTCGCCCACCACGAGCGGCGCCGCGAGCATCGATCGAAATCCACTCTGACGCGGCAGGCCGGGATAGCGGACGCGGTGGTCGACGAACGCATCCGAGCTCTGCACGGGGCGCCGCTCGCGGACGGCGGTGCCGGTGATGCCCTCGCCTTCCTTTACGCGGATGGTTCCCACCAGCTCGGCGGGCAGGTCGAGGCTGGCCACGGAGACGAGCTCGCGGGTCTCGTGATCGATCGTCATGATGCCGCACGACTCGACGTCGAGCACGCTCTTGGCCTGCTCCATGATGACGCGCATGGTCTCGTTCACGTCGAGGCTCGCCGTCACCGCGCGGCCGGCCTCGAACAGCGCGCGCGTCTCCCGCGCGTGCCGCACGCTCTGCTCGAAGAGCTGGGCGTTGTGGATCGCGATGCCGGCCTGCTCGGCGAAGAGCTCCAGGATGCGCTGGCTGTCGGCTGTGAAGGCGGCCGGCCGCGTGGCGATGGCGGAGATCACGCCGATGGTGCGGCCGCCAACGCGCAACGGCACGCACAGCATCGACCGGATTCCCTCCTCCTCGTCGACCTCGCGGTGCACGGATCGAGAGTCCGCGCGGATGTCGTCGATCAGCACCGGCGCGCCCGCGGACGCGCAGCGTCCGATGATGCCCTCGCCGACGGGCATGGCCAGGACACGCCACGCCTCGCTCTTGAACCCGTGCGCGGCGCCGTGCTCGACCTGGGTGCGGTCGGCGCTCAGCAGTCCGATGCCGCAGCCCGTGGCGCCGATCAAGCCCGTCACGGCGCGGCTGATGCGATCCAGGACCTCGGGCACCTCCAGCCGCGCGGTGATGAGCTGGCTCGTCGCGTACAGCGTGGCGAGCTCCTCGGCGCGGCGCCGGCTCTCGCCGAGGAGCCGGCGCTGCTCGATGGCCGCCGCGAGCGGGTCGGCGAGCTCGCTCAGGATCTCGACGTCGCGCACGTCGAAGGCGCCTGGCAACCGGCCCGCGACGGTGACGGCGCCGAACACCGCACCGCGCGACACGAGCGGAACGAGCAACGCGGAGCGGTAGCCCCGTTCCGTGAACGCGACGCGACTGGCCGCCGGCACGTCGTCCTGCGCGACGTCGGGGACATTGACGGCCGTCGCGGTGGCGGCCACGCGCGCGAGCAGGGTGTCGTCGAGGCGCAGGCGGCGGTCGTGGAGCGGCGCCCGCGACACCGCGCGCGCCAGGACGTCGACCAGATCCGCCTCCCCGCGTGCGGCGTCGATCAGCGCCACGCCGATGCCGTCGAACGCCACGAGCTGCGCGACGCCGTCGACGAAGGCCGCGAAGACCTGATCGAGCGACTCGCTCGAGACACCGAGTCGGGTGATCTCGTTCAACACCCGGAGCCGAAGCGTTCGCTGGTGTAGACGCCACACGTGCTCGATGGCCACGCCGAGCTCGCGCGCGAAGCCGGGCGGCACGGCCGCAGGCGTGAGTCGGCGCGTCTCC
>JBKPPN010000111.1:0-12454 GCA_046733575.1 Candidatus Methylomirabilota bacterium
CGGGTGAGCTGATCCAGATCGTGTAGGGCGATCCCGGCGGCTGCGGTGCTCCCCGCACCGGAAGCGCGCCGCTTCAGCCTCGTCCCGGCCGGCACGTGCGCCCGGCCGACCACGTGCGCGACGCGGATGGCGCGCGCGGCACGCCATCCGGTCGTGAATGTCGCGGAGCTCGCGCCGGCTCGCCGCCGCCTCGCCTATCTCTTGAGCAGCTTCGACGTCGACGTGGAGATCGTCGGCGTCGGAATCGTCACGGGAGCGACCGTCGTCGTCGGCCCGATCGTCGTCGTGGTCGGCACGAGGCTGGTCGTCGTCGGCCCGATCGTCGTCGTGGTCGGCACGAGGCTGGTCGTCGTCGGCACGATCGCCGTCGTGGTCGGCACGAGGCTCGTCGTCGTGGACAGGATGGTCGTCGTGGTGGGCACGAGGCTCGTCGTCGTGGGCACGAGGCTCGTCGTCGTGGGCACGAGGCTCGTCGTCGTGGGCGCGAGGCTCGTCGTCGTCGGCACGAGACTCGTCGTCGTGGGCACGAGGCTCGTCGTCGTCGGCACGATGCTCGTCGCGCCCGGGACGATGCTCGTCGTCGTCGGCAGGATGCTCGTCGTGGTCGACACGAGACTCGTCGCGGTCGCCACCGCGTTCGTCGTGGTCGAGACGATGCCGGTCGTGGCCGGCACGACCGTCGCCGTCGTCGTGGAGAGGACGCCGCTGGCCGTCGTTGCGACGGCGCCGGTCACCGCCTGGGCCGACGCCGTCGACGTCTGGGCCGTGTTCGGAACACTGGTCACCGCGGTCGAGACGACGTCGGTCAGGGTGACGCCGGCCTTCGATGTCTCCGTCGTTGCGTCGACCGTCGCCGCCGGAGTGCGACTGCCACTCGTTGCCGCCGTGCTGGTGGACGGCGAACCATCCGCGGCCGGGAACATGGCTCGCGTTCGCGCGATCTCCTCGGCCTTGATCCACTCCGACGCCGTGCCCGTCGGCTGGGCCGCGAGCGTGAACTGGCCCGACAGGGCGGACGCTTCACGCGGAGTGACCGCGACCGGCGCTGCCGGCGCCGCGGGTCCGGCAATGGTCGTCGCTTGCATCGGATGCAGGACGACCGGAGCGCCCACGGGATTCTGGTGCTCGTCCACGCCGGTGACCTCGACCACGCCGGTGAGCACGGTGATACGGGTGCGCACCGCTCGGTGCTGTCCGCTGACTTCCGCGACGACCACCGTCCCCCGGATGCCAGCGATCGCGTTGGGCGTGACGATCAGCACGCGGTCGTTCGGCCCCATCTTCGCCTTCACCACCGCGACCGATGCCGCGCCGCTGCTGACCTGAACCAGCGAGGTGTGCGCATCTTCGCTGATGGTGAGCGCCGAGTGCTCGCGGACGGTCACGGTCGCCTTCCCGCCCAGGAGGAGCCGCGCCTTGGCCTTCTCGCCGGTCGTGATGCGATCTCGCGTCATGACGGGCGCCTTGAACTCGAGGGCCGTCGACTCCGAAACCGATGCACGCTGCAGCGTGACCCGCCCCTCGACGGCGGTGACGATGCCCACCGCCTTGTCTTCGGCATGCGCGGAGCTGACGATCAGTGACGCCGACAGCAGGGACATGGCGATCGCATGCACGCGCATCTGGGACTCCTCATGACGACGCGTGTCGGGGCCAGTCCCCGGCGCGGTGGACGAACAGCACCGGCTGCTCGACCTTCGGGCACGATCCAGCAGCGATGACGTCGACGAGCAGGAACGATGCCACGGCCGTCGCGGTCACGAAGTGATGCGTGCCGGTCCCTTTCGGCGATCGAATGCGGACGCGGCGACGTTTTTCGTCAGCCGGTGCCACGGTGGCCTGCGCGTCGCGGATGAAAGCGTTGCACCGCGCACATTCGTCGCAGGGTCACGTCGAGGCGCTCTGCCACGTCGCGACCCGAATCGCTTGACCGTCTTCTCTGTCGCCACTACCCTGCTTCATTCATGCGGTGTCCGCGTTGTCACACCGAGAATCCGCGCGACGACGCGGCGTTCTGTGGCGAGTGTGGGGCTCGTCTCGAAGTGCTCTGCCGCGGATGCGGCCGCACGAACCGGCTGGGAGCGCGGTTCTGCCGGGCGTGCGGACAGCCAGTCGCGCCGACCGAGGCCCGCGCGCACGTCGGGCGCGAGACTTCCGTCGTGTCGTCCGTCGCGACGGCGCGATCCCTCACCGAGCAGGCGCTCACCTCGAAGGTCGCGCTCGAGGGCGAGCGCAAGCAGGTGACGGTGCTGTTCGCGGACTTCAAGCCCTGGATGGAGTCGCTCGAGGACCGCGATCCCGAAGATGCCCGCACCGTCGCCGACCCGATGCTGAAGCGTTGATGATGGACGCCGTCCATCGCTACGAGGGCGTCGTGAACCAGGTCCTGAGCGACGGCATCATGGCCCTGTTCGGTGCGCCGGTCGCGCACGAGGATCACGCCGTGCGCGCGTGCTACGCCGCGCTTCGCATGCAGGAGAGCGTGAACGCGTACGCGGCCACCGCGGCCACGTCCGCCGACGTCCCCCTCCGGATCCGCATCGGGATCAACTCGGGCGAGGTGGTCGTCGGCGAGATCGGCAGTGACGTCGCCATGACGTACACGGCCGTCGGACGGACGACGCACCTGGCGTCGCGCGTCGAGCAGCTCGCGGCGCCGGGCGCGATCTGGATCACCACCGACACGCTGAAGCTGGCCGAAGGCTTCGTCGAGACGCGCGACCTCGGCGCCTCGCCGGTGAAAGGCCTCGCCGAGCCCGTGCCGCTGCACGAGGTCGTCGGCGCGGTGGCGCGTCCATCTCGACTCCGGACGGCGATCACCCGCGGGTTGACCGCGTTCGTCGGCCGCGCGAGCGAGCTGAACCTCGTGCGGCAGGCGCTGGAGCGGGTCAAGGCGGGGTTCGGTCAGGTCGTGGCCGTCGTCGGCGAGCCCGGAGTGGGAAAGTCGCGACTCTTCCACGAGTTCCTGCACGCCGTCGACGTCCGCGATTGCCTGGTCCTCGAGAGCGCCGCGCAGTCGTACGGGATGACGCGCGCCTATCTTCCCGTGATCGAGCTGCTCAGGCGGTACTTCGGCATCGACGAGCGCGATGATGCGTCGAGCGCCCGGGAGAAGCTCGTCAACCGGCTGCGGGCGCTCGACCCCGCCCTCGAACCCTTCCTGCCCGCCTTCCTCTGGCTGCTCACGATGTCGGCGCCCGACGCCAGCTGGGACGCGCTCGATCCGGCCCAGCGTCGCCGCCGCATCGTGGACGGCGTGAAGGCGCTCCTCGTCCGCGAGAGCCAGGGCCGGCCGATCGTGGTCGTCGTCGAGGACCTGCACTGGATCGACTCCGAGACCCGGGCGCTCCTCGACACCCTGATGGACGGCATCCGCACCGCGCGCGTCCTGATTCTCGTCAACTACCGACCGGAGTACAGGCCGGGCTGGGCCAGCAAGCCGCACTATCGCCAGATCGGCATCGCTCCGCTCCAGGCCGCGAGCGCGGCCGCGCTGCTGCAGAATCTGCTCGGCCACGATCCCAGCGTCCAGCCGCTCGTCCCGCTCCTCATCGACCGCACGGAGGGCGTGCCGTTCTTTCTCGAGGAGTGCGTGCGGATGCTGGTCGAGACGGAGGCGCTCGTGGGCGATCGCCACGCCTATCGTCTCGTGACGCCCGTGGCCACCATCGAGGTGCCACCCACGGTGAACGCGATCCTCGCCGCGCGCATCGATCGGTTGCTTGCCGTGGACAAGCAGCGCCTGCAGGAGGCGTCCGTGCTCGGCAAGGACTTCCCCCTTGCCCTGCTGGTGAGCCTCGCCGACGACGACGAAGACGGCGTCCGCCAGTCGCTGGCGCGACTCCAGGCGGCCGACTTTCTGCACGAGACGCAGCTGTTCCCGGATCTCGAGTACGCCTTCACGCACGCGCTCACGCACGACGTCGCGTACGGGACGTTGCTGCACGATCGTCGACGCGCCCTCCACGTGAAGGCGGTGGAGGCGATCGAGGCCCGCTATCCCGCGCGGCTGGACGAGTACGCCGAGCAGCTCGCGGACCACGCCGTGCACGGCGAGGTCTGGGACAAGGCGGCCGCCTACCTGCATCGCGCGGCCGCCGGCGCGTGGGCGCGCGGCGCACCGGAAGAAGCCGTCGAGCGCTACGAGCGTGCCTTGCAGCTGCTCGCGCGGCTGCCGCGCACGCCGGAGAACGTCCGGCGCGCGATCGACATCCGGCTGAGTCTCAGTCCTCCGCTCTCGCTGATGGGGCAGACGGCCAAGGCCATCGCCCTCACCGAGGAGGCGGCCCATCTGAGCGACGAGCTTGGTGACCGTCTGACGCTCGGCCGCATCGCCATGCGTATCGCCGGACCGCTGTGGATCGAGGGCCGCTACGCGGAGAGCATGGACTACGCCAATCGGGCCCTGAAGATCGCCGCCGAGACGGGAGATCCCGCCCTCCGTGTCGGCGCCAGCTACACGCTCGCCGTGAGCTACAGCGCGGTCGGCCGGTATCGCTCCGCCATCGAGCTTCTCATTCCGCTCGTCGACGGGCCCGACGTCGAGATCGCCAGGATTGCCGTCGGCACCAATCTGTCGGTCTACGTGTCCGCGTGCAGCTGGCTCGCGGCGTTCCTCGGTCTCCTCGGCGATTTTTCGCTCGCCAGGCACTACGGCGAGCGCGGCCTCGCGTCCGACAGATCGGAGCCGGTCGCGGAGGCGATGCTGTGCTGCCTCCGCACGATCGCCCCGCTCGTCCAGGGCGAGTTCGCCGAAGCGGCCGAGCTCGCTGACACCGCCGTGCGTCTGTGCGAGCCTGCGAACCTCAGCGTGTGGCTTTCCAACGCCTACTCGCTCCGCGGCTCGACGCGCGTCTGGCTCGGACAGATCGACGAGGGACTGGTGGACCTCGAGCACGGGGCCACCCTCTACGAGACCGCGGGAGCCAAGGCGTCGCTCTCGTTCTTGCTGTACCGGTGGGCCGAGGGGCTGCTCCTTGCCGGCCGCGCCGACGCGGCCCATGTCGCCCGCCGCGCGGTCGATCTCGCCGCCGCCGCCGGTGAGCGCGCGAACGAGGCCAGCGCGCTCCACGTCCTCGGGCAGATCCTGGCGCGCGACGCGTCGCACGGCGACGCCGAGGACGCGCACTACCGTCGGGCGCTCGCGCTGGGGACAGAGATCGGCCTGCGTCCGCTCGTGGCCCGCTGTCACCTGAGCCTGGCCGAGCACGGCGGGCGCGTCGGGCAGAAACGTGAGCCGGCCGCCGACCATCTCGCCGCGGCGAGCGCGATGTTTCGCGAGATGGGCATGCGGTACTGGCTGCAGCACGCGGAAGCACTCGCCCGACGATGATCGCCCGCATCGTCGAGAAGGTCTTCCATCAGCTCGCCTGGTTCCCGGCCGCAGGAACGAAGCAGATCCAGGGTCACGCTCCGCAAGTGACGCGCGGTGGCTGACTGCGCGGGGTCGCGACCGTCCGCTCTCGTCGCGTGCGTGTTCGCCATCATCGCGTGCGCGCTCACGTCCGGCGCCGAGGCGCCTGGGCAGGCCGCGGCCACGGAACGCGTGTACCGGATCGGATTGCTCAGCCAGGGACGGCCGCCGACGATCTACCTCGAGGCGCTCCAGCAGGGGCTCCGCGAACGCGGGTACGTCGAGGGCCGAAACCTCGTCTGGGAGATGCGGACGACCGACGGCGGCCTCGACCCACTGCCGAAGCTCGCCGAGGAGCTGGTGCGACTGAAGGTCGACCTGATCCTCGCGCGGGCATCGTCGGGCGCGATGGCGGCCAAGCGGGCGACGACGTCGATACCGATCGTCTTCTTCGCCGTGTACGCGCCCGTGGAGATCGGCCTCGTCCCGAGCCTGGGACACCCGGGCGGCAATCTCACCGGCGTCGCCGTCAACGCATCGGACATGGCGGCCAAGCGCGTGCAGCTGCTCAAGGAGCTCGTGCCGACGCTGAAGCGGGTCGCGATGCTCTCGCATCCGCCGCATCCCACGAGCGGTGTTCAGCTGCAGGGCGCGCAAGCCGCGGCGCGCACCGTCGGCGTGCAGCTCGACGCCGTCGCGGTGCGTGGACCCGACGATTTTGCCTCCGCGCTCAAAGCGCTGCCCGGCATCGACGGCGTGCTGAACGCCGATACGCCGCTGTTCCTCACGAACCGGGCCCGACTCGTGAGCGCCGTGGGCGCGCACCGGCTGCCCGCGCTCTATCCCGCGCGCGCCTACGTGGACGCCGGCGGCCTCATGTCGTACGGTCCCAACGTCCCGGACCTGTGGCGGCGTGCCGCCGTCTACGTCGACAAGATCCTCAACGGCGCGAAGCCCGGCGATCTGCCGGTGGAGCAACCGACGACGTTCGAGCTGACCATCAACCGAAGAACCGCACGGGCGATGGGACTCACCATTCCGCCGTCGATCGTCGTCCGCGCCGACCAGGTCGTGGAGTGACGAGGCGGGACGCGAGGCCCATGCGCCGAGGGGTCGCGATCGCCGTGGCCGTCGTCGCGATGATGACCGCGGCGGTCGTCGCGTCCCACGCGCAGGAGTCGCCGAAGCGCCCGCGCATCGGCATTCTTGCCCCCACCTCCACCCGGCTCCCGCAGTACACCGCCCTCCGCCAGGCCCTGCGTGATCTCGGCTACGAGCAAGGTCGCAATCTCGTCGTCGAGGAGCGCGCAGCGGAGGGGCGAACCGACCGCCTGGCGGAATTCGCCCACGACCTCGTCCGTCACAACGTCGACGTGATCCTGGCGCCCGGGCCCGAAGCCACGCTGCGCGCGGCGCGACAGGCAACGCGGACCATCCCCATCGTCATGATGGCGGTCGACTACGACCCGATGGCGCTGGGATATGTCGCGAGCCTCGCTCGCCCCGGCGGCAACGTCACAGGCGTGTTCCTGCAGCAGCTCGAGCTCAGCGCCAAGCGCCTCGAATTGCTCAAGGAGTCGATGCCCGGGGTGTCGCGGGTCGGCGTGCTCTGGGACGAGTTCTCCGCCGACCAGTGGAAGGTCGTGCAGCGCACGGCGCCCTCGATGGGCCTCCAGGTGCAGTCGTTCGAGCTGCGCGACCCGCCCTACGATTTCGACCGCGCGTTCCAGACGGCCTCTCGCGCCGGGATCAAGGCTCTCCTCGTCCTCATGTCCCCGGTGTTCTTCGGCGACCGCGTGCCGATGGCCGATCTCGCCGCGAAGTACCGTCTCGCCACGATGTTCGGACTGCGCGAGTGGCCCGACAGCGGCGGCCTGATGTCTTACGGCGCGAGCATCTCGGACATGTACGTCCGCGCGGCCGCGTACGTCGACAAGATCCTGAAAGGCGCCAACCCCGCCGACCTTCCGGTGGAGCAGCCGACCAAGCTCGAGCTCGTGATCAACCAGCGGGCCGCCAAGACGCTCGGGATGACGATCCCCACGTCACTCCTCCTCCGCGCGGACCACATCATCAAGTGATCGCCTGGGGAGAAACAGCGCACCGGCGCGGGTCCGCGCTGGAGCACGTTCGAGGGTCGTGACGATCGCCGCGCGCAGTGGCCACGGCTACGTCCGACGCTGAGGAACTTCTCGGTCAGCTCCTGCGAGTCATCGACACAGCCGGACCGATCTGATCCGTCGTCCCGCGCGCCTGCTGCGACGCCGCCACGCGTCGTCAGCCCGCGAACACGCGGTCGACGTAGCCGTTGAGGTAGTGGTGGAGCGGCTTCTCGAGCGTCGACATCCGGCCCGGTCGGTACGCGGGCGACGACATCGCGATCTGCATCGACTCGAGCATCGAGCGGTCTTCCTCGATCACCTGGATCTGGTAGTCGCGATAGATCTTCAGCGTCTCGTGGAAGTCGGGACGTTCGAAGAACGACTCGGGGAACAGGTGGTAGATCACCGTGCGGGATCGACCCGGCCCCTCGGGCCAGGCGACGAAGAGACGCACGCAGTCGATGCGGCCGAACAGCGTCAGGTTCGGCGTCTGGTAGCCGGTGCACGCAAAGCTGAACGGCCGGTCGTCGAGCCACGGCATCTTGCCGAGGAGCGGCTCGGCGCCCGGCGTGGGCGGTCCCGCGTTGTAGAAGATCGAGAGCCCCCCGCCGGGCTTGAGGTGCACGTTGTCGGCCTCCCAGCCGAACTTCGCCCCGAACGTCTTCGCGTGCAGGACGCCGACGTGATAGAAGTCCATCAGGTTCTCGGGCACGAACTTCCAGTTGCACGCGATGTCGAGCTCGACGCGGTTGCCGAGCCGGCAGTGTTCCGGCTGCAGGAACGCGAAGTCCTTCTCCCAGTCGGCCAGCCACTCGGCGAGCGGTGGCGCGGTGTCGTCGAAGCTGATGAAGATCGAGCGGCGCCAGGTGTCGAGACGCAGCGGACGCATCCGCTCCCTGTCCCGCTCGAAGCCCCGGCTCTCCTTCATGTAGGCCGCGCCGGTGAGGCGGCCTTCCAGGTCGCAGATCCACCCGTGGTAGGGACACTTGAACGAGCGCGCGTTCCCGCAGCCCTGCGCGACCTCGACGCCGCGGTGGGCGCACATGTTGTAGTACGCGTTCAGCCGGCCCTCGGGCGTCCGCGCGACGACGATGGGCTCGCCCGCGATGCGCAGGGTCATGAAGTCGCCGGGCGTCGCCAGCTCCTCCTCGCGTCCCACGAAGAGCCAGCCCCGCATGAACAGGCGCTCGATCTCCGACCGGTAGACGTCCGGTGAGGCGTAGAGCCAGCCCGGGGCGTGGCTCGCCTCGTCGAGCGGACGTCGCACCTCGGCCAGGTCCCGGTGTCGCGTGGCGATCGTGTCGGTCATCGCTCCCTCCCCTCGTGGGCGGCCTCAATCCTACCGGATCGGTCTATGATGTGGCCTCATGACCGACCAGATGCCCGTCCCCGACGCGCGTCCGCTCGTCGTCGGCGTCGACGTCGGCGGCACCTTCACCGACCTGATCGTGGTGAACGAGGCCACCGGCGAGCTCCGTGTGGCCAAGGTCCCCACCACGCTGCGCAACCAGGCCGACGGCGTGCTGGCCGCCCTGCGCGAGACCGGCGCCGCCACGCGCGACGTCGGCATCGTGATCCACGGCACCACGACCGCGACCAATGCCGTGCTGGAGCGCAAGGGGGCGCGCGTCGGGCTCATCACCACGCGCGGCTTCCGCGACGTGCTCGAGCTCGGCCGTCGCACGCGCCCGAACCCGTACGGCCTCTCGGGCTCGTTCGAGCCGCTCGTCTCGCGCGAGCTCCGCCTCGAGGTCGACGAGCGGATCGACGCCGACGGCGCGGTGGTCCGCACGCTCGACGAGGACGCCGTGCGGCGCGCCGCGGAGTGGCTGCGCGACGCCGGCGCCGAGGCCCTCGTCATCCACTTCGTGCACGCCTACGTCAACGACGCGCACGAGCGGCGCGCGCGCGAGATCGTCACGTCGGTGTGGCCGAACCGCTATGTCACCGCCGGCGCGGAGCTGCTGCCCGAGTACCGCGAGTACGAGCGTGGGACGACGGCGGCCATCAACGCCTTCGTCCAGCCGCCCATGGACCGCTATCTCACGCGCCTCGCCGACGAGCTGCGCGCTCAGGGCTGCGCGCGGGACCTGCTGATCATGCAGGGCAACGGCGGCACCATGTCGGTCGACGTCGCCATCCACCAGCCCGTGAACACGCTGATGTCCGGTCCCGCCGCGGGCGTGAAGGCGGCGGCGTACACCGCGCTCGCCGCGGGGCACCGCAACGTCATCACGTGCGACATGGGCGGCACCAGCTTCGACGTCGCGGTCATCCGCGACGGCATTCCCGGCGTGACGGCCGACAAGGAGCTCGGCTACGCCCTGCCCGTCCGCGTCCCGATGATCGACATCCATACCATCGGCGCGGGCGGCGGCTCCATCGCGCGCGTGAACTCTGCAGGCATCCTGCAGGTCGGCCCGGAGAGCGCGGGCGCTGATCCCGGCCCGATCTGCTACGGACGCGGCGGCGAGGAGCCGACCACGACCGACGCCAACCTGCTCCTGGGACGCCTGAATCCCGACGGCCTGCTCGGCGTCAGCAAGGGTGCGTCCCTCCGGCGCGTGCGCGAGCTCCTCGACAAGCGCATCGGCGCGCACCTCGGCATGGAGCCGGAGGCGACGGCGAGCGCCATCGTGCGCGTGGCCAACGACAAGATGGCGGGCGCGATCCGCATGGTGTCGCTCGAGCGCGGCTACGACCCGCGCGACTTCGTGCTGTTCGCCTTCGGCGGCGCAGGCCCGCTCCACGCCGTCGCCCTCGCGCGCGAGCTCGCCATCCCGACGGTGCTCGTGCCGGCGCGCCCCGGCATCACGTCGGCGCTGGGATGTCTGGTCGCCGACGTGCGCCACGACTTCGTCAAGACGCTGAACCAGGATCTGGTCCGCATGGATCTCGACGCCGCGCGCGCCACGCTGGCCGCGCAGATCGACGAGGGACGACGCCTGCTCGCCCGCGAAGGCGTGGAGATCGAGACGGTGACCGTCGCGCACGAGGCGGACATGCAGTACATCGGGCAGAGCCACGTGCTGACCGTGCCCATCTCGGCCACGCGCTTCGAGCGCGCCGATCTGCTCACGGCCTTCGAGAAGGCGTACTGGGATCGCTTCGAGATCGCCCTCGGCGAGATGCGGTGCTTCGTCGTCAGTCTTCGCACCGCCGTCATCGGTCGCCGGCGCGCCGTGCCGCTGCAGGGTCTCGCCGGCGCGCGGGGCCGGAACGGGAATGCACGCGGCGTCGCGGTGGCACGCACGGGCGAGCGGCGCGTGTGGTTCGAATCGGGATGGGCGATGACGCCCGTGTACCGGCGCGACGCGTTGACCGAGGGGACGGAGTTCGTCGGTCCCGCCATCATCGAGCAACTGGACGCCACCACCGTGGTCGAGCCTGGCGATCGGGTCCGCGTGGACGCGCTCGGCAATCTCGAGATCCGCGTGGCGGCGCGAGGAGCGTCATGATCGATCCCGTCACCCTGGTCGTCGTGCAGAACGGCCTGCAGCAGGTCGCCAGCGAGATGGACCTCACGTTCCAGCGCGGCGCCTTCTCCCCCGTCATCTCCGAGGGCTTCGACCGCTCCGACGGCATCTACGACATGGAGACGGGCGACGTGATCGCGCAGGGCGAGCTGGGGTTGCCCATCTTCGTCGGCGTGATGCAGTTCACCACGCGGGCCGTCATCGAGCACGTGCGGGCGCAGAAGAGCGAGACCGCGCTGCGCCCCGGCGACATCTTCATCGTCAACGATCCGTACCTGGGCGGCACGCATTTGATGGACGTCAAGATGGTCAAGCCGTTCTTCTACGACGGCCGCCTCTGGGCGTACCTGTCGAACACGGGTCACTGGCCCGACACCGGCGGCGCCGTGCCGGGCGGCTTCTCCGCGCGGGCGACCGAAGTCCAGCAGGAAGGGCTGCGGCTGCCGCCCGTGAAGCTGTTCCGCCAGGGCGTGCTGCAGGACGACATCCTGTCGATCATCCTCTCGAACGTGCGCGTGCCCGAGGAGCGCGTGGGCGACATCAAGGCCCAGGTCGCCGCGCTGACCGTGGGCGAGCGTCGTCTCACCGCGCTGATCGACCGCTACGGTGAGCCCACCGTCCGCGCGTGCGTGCTCGAGCTGCGCCGCCGCTCCGAGCAGATGATGCGCGCGCACATCGCGAAGATCCCCGACGGCATCTACACGAGCGAGGCCTTCCTCGATTCCGACGGCGTCGACCCCGCCCCGCTCGCCATCCGGCTCACGCTCAAGAAGGAAGGCAGCGACCTCCACTTCGACTTCTCGGAGTCGAGCCCGCCGTGCCGCGGCCCGCTCAACAGCGTCATCGCCACCACGAAGGCGGCGGTGTACCTCGCCATCAAGCACGTGTTCCCCGACGTGCCGATCAACGCCGGCTGCTTCGAGCCGCTCCACATCGAGGATCCGAACGGGACGTTCCTCTACGCGCGCTATCCGCGTCCGGTGTCGGGCTGCGCGGCGGAGGTCAGCTCGCGCATCGCGGAATCGGTGTTCGCGGCGCTCGGTCGCGCCATCCCCGATCAGCTCTTCGCCGCGCCGGCGGGGACGAGCGGCAACCTGACGCTGGGTGGCTACGATCCGCTGAAGGAGCGGCACTACATCATGTACCTCTTCAGCGGAGGCGGGTACGGCGGCAGCGCGGACGACGACGGGCTCACCAATGGCTGCTCGACCATCGGGATCTCGAAGACGCAGCCCGTCGAGGTGCTGGAGCAGCGCTACCCGATCCTCTTCGAGCGCTACGCGCTGCGCGAGCGCTCGGGCGGCGCGGGCGCGACGCGCGGCGGCTTCGGCGTCGACTACCTGATCCGCCTGCGCCGCGGCGAGGGCACGCTCTCGTTCCTCATGGACCACGGCCGCTTCGGTCCGCCCGGCGCGCTGGGCGGTCGCGACGGCGCGCCGAACCGCGTGGTGCTGCGCCGACGCGAGGGCGACTACACCTCGCCGCACTGGTCGAAGGACCAGGACCTCCACATGGTCACCGAC
>JBKPPN010000112.1:0-6006 GCA_046733575.1 Candidatus Methylomirabilota bacterium
CACGAAACGACGGCCAGCCAACCGAACCCAAGTCTCCGGAATCACAGAATCGAAAAGTTACGAGACGCCGTCCGCCGTGGCACTTCGATTGCTTATAAGTCCGCAAGCAATGCACCAGTGGACGACGCGCAAGCAGGTGGCACTGGAAGGTGTAGGGCTTCACTCGGGTAAGAACGCTCGCATCGTCGTCTCCCCCGCCCCTGCGAACTCGGGCATCGTCTTTCACGTGGCCGGTCAGTCCGAGGCGATCCCGGCCGCGCCGGAGAGCGTGGTCGACTCGAACTACGCGACCACGGTGGGGAAGAACGGGGCGCGCGTCCAGACGGTCGAGCACCTGCTCGCGGCGGCAGCCGGGCTCGGCATCGACAACATGCACGTCGAGGTCGACGGACCCGAGATCCCCGCCTGCGACGGCAGCGCGAAGCCGTTCGTCGCGGCGCTGATGTCGGCCGGCCGCGTGCAGCAGTCGGCCAAGCGCCGGCCGGTCAAGATTCCGTATCCCATCCAGGTCGGCTCGGGATCCCGGTGGCTCCAGATCGTGCCCGCGGACCGGTTCCGCATCAGCTACACCCTCGATCACGAGCACCCCGCGATCGGCACGCAGGTCGTGACGTGCACGCCGACGGAGCGGTGCTTCGTCGAGGAATTCGCGGCCGCGCGCACGTACGGTTTCCTCGACGACCTCGGACTCATGCGCAAGAACGGCCTGGCCCGCGGCGGCTCGCTCGAGAACGCCGTCGTGGTGGGCAAGCACGGCGTGCTGAACGGACTCCGCTATCGAGACGAGTTCGTGCGGCACAAGGTGCTGGACCTCATCGGCGACCTCGCCCTGCTCGGTCGCCCTGTCCTGGGCCACGTCATCGCGCGCAACGGCGGTCACGGCATGAACCTGGAGCTCGTCCACGCGGTCCAGCGCGCGGCGGGCCTCGAGCGCAGCGCCGCCGCGACCGCTCGCGTCCCCGCTCTGCCCCGCGTGGAGCCGCGCACCGTCGGAGTTCCCGAGCCCGGTCTGGCCACCTCCTGACGCCGTCGGGGTCCGCACGGGCCCCGCACCCTTGACCCTCCCGCGAGGCTCTCGCGTCCGCGTCCTCGTGGAGCGACGCGAACCGTCGATGCGGGTCCTATAATGTCGTCAGTTTGGGCATGCACCGACTCGTCGCCCTCATCCGGCTCGCCGCGCTGTGCCTGCTCCTCGTCGCAGCGGCCCCGGTGGCCGCCGAGCTCCGGATCGGCGACCTCGACATCTTCCTGAACGACCACGACGTCACCGTCCGCGTCGTCCTGGTGGGCGCGGTGCCGGCTGCCTTCCACGAGGGAATCCACAGCGGGATCGCGGCCCATACCCGTGTGACCGTCGAGCTCTGGCGCTACACCCGGTTTCTCCCGGATCGGCTGGTCATGAGCCGCAGCGTGGAGCGCAGCCTGACCTACAACGTGGTCACGAAGGAGTACCGCGTGGCGTCGGCGCGGGGCGAGACGCGAGCGCCCTACGTGACCCGCGAGCTGCGTGACGCGCAGCGCGTGCTGTCGGACATCGGTCACCTGAAGCTGCTGCCGTCATCCACGCTGGACCCGAACGACGTGTTCTACGTCCGCGTGTACGCGGACGCCTCGCTCAACGGCGACAACACGTTCCTGACACGGATGGCGGGCACGGCGGAGCAGACCAACCGTCAGTCCGAGTACTACACGCTGGCCAGGATCCAGTAACCGTGCCGCTCCTGAGCGAGCAGAACCGCCGCAAGCGCAACCTCCTCATCATCGCGGGGTTCCTCGTCCTGCTGTTCGCGGTGAGCGTGTTCGACCTCGGCATCACCGCACCCGACGTTCCCATCGCCTCGAACATCGTGGTGTTCGCGCTCTTCAACCTGAACCTGATCGTCCTCCTGCTCCTGGTGGTGCTGCTCGGGCGGAACCTGGTCAAGCTCTGGTTCGAGCGACGCGAGGGCGCGATCGGTTCGCGCTTCAAGGCGAAGCTGGTGCTGTCGTTCCTGTCCCTCGCCCTCGCCCCGTCGATCCTGATCTTCCTCATCGCGTCGAACTTCATCAACAAGTCCATCGAGGGCTGGTTCAAGCCCCAGGTGGAGCGACCGCTCGATCAGGCCCTCGCGGTGGCCCAGACGTACTACCACAACGTCGAGGCGACCACGCTGCGCCACGCCCAGCACATCGCGCGCGTCGTCGATCGTGATGGCCTGCTCGCCGAGGATCGCGCGCGCGACCTGCGCCTGTTCTTGACCGAGCAGCAGCAGTCCCTCGCCCTCGGCAGCATCACGGTGCTCAGCCCGACGGGCGAGCAGGTGATGACCGTCCGCGACCCGCTCCTGGCCGACCTGACCACCGACGACGGCAGCGACAACCAGCTGCGCCGCGGCCTGGCCGGACAGGAGGTCACGACGGTACGGGAGTTCGCCACTGGCGATCTCATCGAGGCGGTGGCCCCGGTGTGGCGCGTGGACGAGGCGGGCCGCCGCGTGACCGGCGTGGTCGTGGTGGGCGCGCACATCAGCGAGCGGCTGGAGTCGAAGGTGCGCGGGATCGCGCAGGCCTTCCGCGACTACAAGCAGCTCAAGCTGCTCAAGGCGCCCATCAAGGGCATCTACATCCTGCTCTTCCTGCTCATGACGCTCATCATCGTGTTCTCGTTCACGTGGTTCGGCTTCTATCTCGCGCGCGGGATCACGGGGCCGATCGAGCAGCTCGCGGAGGGGACGCGCGAGGTCGCGGCGGGGAACCTGAACTACAAGGTGAGCGTGCGGGCGGACACGGACATCGGCATCCTGGTCGACTCCTTCAACCGGATGACGGACGACCTCTCCCAGTCGAAGCGCAAGCTCGAGGAGGCCTACCTCGACCTGCAGGACAAGCACACCGAGCTCGAGGAGCGTCGCCGCTACATCGAGACGGTCCTCGGCGCCATCACCACCGGTGTCGTCTCGTTCGATCCCCTGGGCCGGATCACGACCATCAACCGCGGTGCCGCGCGGATGTTCGGCCTCGGCGAGTCCGAGAGCGTGGGCAAGCTGGTGGAGGAAGTGTTCGCGGGCGCCGACGTGAAGGACGTCGTGACGCTGGTGCAGCGGACGCGGCGGCCGCGCGTGAAGACGGCGGAGCTCGAGATCCACCTGCGGCGGGCGGGCACACGGGTCTCGCTCCTGGCGTCCGCCACCGCGCTGCGCGGACCCGACGGCCAGTACGACGGCGGGGTCGTCGTCTTCGACGATCTCACCGAGCTCCTGCGCGCGCAGCGTCTGGCCGCCTGGCGCGAGGTCGCCCAGCGCATCGCTCACGAGATCAAGAACCCGCTCACGCCGATCCAGCTCTCCGCGCAGCGGCTGCGCCGTCGTCTCGGTCGGTCGGCCGGCGACGAGGCCCGCGTGGTGGCCGAGTGCACCGAGACGATCATCCAGGAGGTCGACGGCCTCAAGCGGCTGGTGGACGAGTTCTCGCGCTTCGCGCGCATGCCCGCCCTCGCCGTCCGTCCCACGGACGTGCGGCCCGTCATCGACGGCATCGCGACGCTCTATCGCGAGTCGCACGCCGGCCTCACCCTCCTCACGCATCACGCCGATGACCTGCCGCTCCTGGAGGTGGATCCCGATCACCTGAAGCGGGCGGTGCTGAACCTGGTCGACAACGCCGTGGAGGCGGTGAGCGGTCGCGGCGAGGTGAGCGTCGAGACGCGGGTGGCCGGCGACGGCAGCTGCGTCGAGATCGTGGTCACGGACAGCGGCCCCGGTATCGCGGCCGACGTGCGGGAGAAGCTGTTCCAGCCGTACTTCTCCACGAAGACGACGGGCATGGGCCTGGGGCTCCCCATCGTGTCGGAGATCGTCGCCGAGCACGGCGGGACGATCCGCGTGGAGGACGTCCTCCCGCACGGCACGCGCTTCGTGATCGAGCTGCCCGTCGCTCGCACGGCCGTGGCGGTGGAAGTCTGAGCGACGTGGGCATGGCGGGCGAGCACATCCTCATCGTGGACGACGAGCGCGCCATCCAGTTCACGCTGCGCGGCGTGCTGGAGGACGAGGGCTACCGCGTCACGACGGTCGGGAGCGGCGCGGAGGCGCTGAGCCGCGTCACCGAGGAGCTTCCCGACCTGATCTTCCTCGACATCTGGATGCCCGGCGTCGACGGCCTCGACACGCTGGCCGAGCTGAAGCGCCTGCGGCCCGAGGCGACGGTGGTGGTGATCTCCGGACACGGCACCATCGAGACCGCGGTCAAGGCCACGCGGCTGGGCGCGTGGGACTTCATCGAGAAGCCGCTCTCACTCGAGAAGACGCTCCTCACGGTGTCGCGCGGGCTCGAGCACGCGCGGCTCGCCCGCGAGAACGCGGCCCTGCGCGAGCGGCTCGCGGAGCGGGAGGCGATCATCGGGGAGAGCCCGGCCATGACGTCGCTCCGCGAGCAGATCGCGATGGCGGCGCCCACCACCGGCCGCGTGCTGATCCGGGGCGAGAACGGCAGCGGCAAGGAGCTCGTCGCGCGCGCCATCCACGAGGGGTCGCCCCGGCGCGCGCGGCCGTTCGTGCAAGTCAACTGCGCCGCCATCCCCGAGGAGCTCATCGAGTCCGAGCTGTTCGGACACGAGAAGGGCGCGTTCACCGGCGCGGTCGCCCGCCGTCAGGGTCGCTTCGAGCTCGCGGACGGCGGCACGCTGTTCCTCGACGAGATCGGGGACATGAGCCTGAAGACGCAGGCCAAGGTGTTGCGCGCCCTCGAGGAGCAGGCCTTCGAGCGCGTGGGCGGCACCGACACCGTCAAGGTCGACGTGCGGGTGATCGCGGCGTCGAACCGCGACCTCGCCGCGCTCATCCGCGACCATCGCTTCCGCGACGACCTGTTCTATCGACTGAGCGTGATTCCCATCGACGTGCCGGCCCTGCGCGCGCGCAAGGACGACATCCCGCTCCTCGTCGACCACTTCATCGCCGTCTTCTGCGCCGAGAACGGCAAGCGGCTCAAGACGCTGTCGGGTGACGCGCTCGCGTACTTCATCGCCTACGACTGGCCGGGCAACGTGCGCGAGCTCCGCAACATGGTCGAGCGGCTCGTCATCATGGCGCCGCGCGACACCATCACCGGCGACGACGTGCCGCCGCCGCTTCGACCGAAGGACGCGGTGACGGAGTCCGCCGCCGACCGTGCGCGCACGCTCAAGGAGGCGCGCGACGGCTTCGAGCGCGCGTACATCCTGGCCGAGCTGCGCGGTCACGACTGGAACATGACGCGCACCGCGGAGCATCTCGGCATCGAGCGCAGCCACCTCTATCGCAAGATCAAGAGCTACGGCATCACACCGCCGCGCTAGATGCCGACCTACAACTTCGTGCGCCAGGGCTTCTACCGCGACTCCGTGGCACTGATGCGTCTGTCCGGCGAGCTCGAGGCGGTGCCCGGCGTGACGCGAGCCTCGGTCATGATGGCGACGCCTGCCAATCGCGACCTGCTGCGCGACGCCGGGCTCCTCGCCTCCGAGGGCGAGAGGGCCGGCCCCGCCGATCTCGTCATCGCGGTGATGGCGAGCGACACCACGGCGGCCGACCGCGCGCGCGAGGCGGCCGAGCGCTCGCTCACGTCGTCCCTGCGCGCCGCGACGACGACGGGAGGCGTGGCGGCGCCGCGCACACTGGCCAGCGCGCTGAAGCGGATGCCGGATGCCACGCTCGCGCTGATCTCGGTCCCCGGCGCCTACGCCGGGGCCGAGGCGATGAAGGCGCTGCGGTCGGGGCTGCACGTGATGCTGTTCAGCGACAACGTCCCGCTCGCCACCGAGATCGATCTCAAGCGGCTCGCGCGCGAGCGCGGCCTGTTCGTGATGGGTCCCGACTGCGGCACCGCGATCCTGCACGGCGTGCCGCTCGGTTTCGCCAACGTGGTGGCCCGCGGTCGCATCGGCATCGCGGCGGCGTCGGGGACGGGACTGCAGGAGGTGAGCTCGCTCATCACGAACGCGGGCGAGGGCATCTCGCACGCCATCGGCGTCGGGGGACGGGATCTGTC
>JBKPPN010000113.1:0-10676 GCA_046733575.1 Candidatus Methylomirabilota bacterium
GGTCAGGCACGTGTGCGGGCGACGTAGCCGTAGCGGGCGTTCGTGCGGAGGCCGCCCATCGCGACGTACTCCGACTTGATGGACGCGACGGTGTCGTGCGTGACGGCACGCTGGGCGACACGCATGTCGACGCGGTAGAGCCGTGCGGAGTTCCCCCCGAAGATGGCGGACTTCACGAGCCCGTCGGCGGGGCCCAGCGGTGCAAAGCGGTGCTGCTTCTGCATCGCCTCGGGGATCTCGAGACGCCGCAGGGCCTCGATCTGCCACTGCGGCGAGCCGTACCAGACCGAGTCGCTGCCCCAGACGACGTGATCGGCGCCGAGGCCGCGGATCAGCGTGCCCATGAACGCGGCGGCGAAGCGCGGGTTGCTGACGGCGGAGTTCGCGAAGGCCGTGCCGATCTCGCCATAGACGTTCGACACGCCGAGCTTGGCCGGGATCTCGGCGAGATCGGTCGCCCACGCAATGCGACCGGTCTGGTCGAACTCCGCCATCGCCGCCTCGGGCGACTCCAGGAACGGCCGCAGGGCGGCGTGATAGATGACGAAGTTCATCTGGGGCCAGTCCTTCGCCGCCTTGCCCACGTCCCACACGGTGTTGTACTGCCACACGCCCGGCCACGACTTCTCGTAATCGGCGGGGAGCAGGCCCTTGTGGATGCAGATGGTCGTGATGCCCGCCTTGACCGCCTTCTCGTAGAACGGGTACATCAGCTTCTCGTCGTCCAGGCGCCAGTACGAGCCGAGCTTCGAGGGGAAGAGCGGATCGCCGATCGTGTAGCCCTTCCAGCTGTCGGGCTTGATCTGCGCGATGGCGCGATCGACCTCGTCCATCCAGCCCGCCCGCTTCGGCGTGATGACGGCGTGCCCGAGCAGCCGGCGTGAGCCGGCGATCTTGTTGATCGCCGCGCGCGCCATCGCGATCTGATCGTTCGTCAAGAGGTCCCACGACTGATCGTCGAAGGGCGCGCCCGACAGCAGCGCCACCTTCGTGTCGCTGTCGACGAAGATCTCCTTGACGTAGTTCTCGAACTTGAAGCGGGCCAGATCGTTCTCGCCCGCCAGCGCGGTGTTCCAGTGCTGCTTGGCGTACTTGGCGAGCCCGAGCAGCCCGTCCTGCTTGAAGTCGTCGCGCACGAAATGCGTCTGGTCGTCGAAGATGAACTGCCCGGCGAGCGAGCTCGCGCGGGCGTCGGCGACGCCCGGCGTCTGCGCCTCGGCGCGCCGGACGTCGAAGAGCGAGCCGTACACCTCGTTCATGGCGAGAAACGCGGCGGCCATGCCGGCCGTCGACGCGAGGAACCGTCGGCGGTTCATGCCGTGACGGGGTCCGAGCTCGTCGGCCAGCGCCTTGATGCGCGCTTCCACGCGCTGCTGGTCACGGGTCTGGGGCAGGGGGTTGAACTCGCCGTTGGATACGACCTGCGTGGGCACGGGGGAGCGGAAGGCCGCCGTCTCGGCGGGCGCGGTGGAACGAAGTTCGTCGTCGCTCAGGTAGTGGGGCATCGTCGCCTCCGTCGTGGTGAAGAACGTGAGCGGCTACTGGACCTCCTCGAGAGACAACGTCCGGGCGAGCCTGACTTTAGACCCCTCGTCGCGCGCGTCAAGAACAAACTCTGGCGGGCGGACGCCTTCCGCGCCGGGTGTAGCATGAGCGAGCGAGTGTCGTGGCCACGCCGACTCCCGACCCCCTCCGCTTCCAGGCTCGTCTCCTCGACATGCTCGGCCACGCCGTGATCGCGACCGATCTCGACGGCGTCATCCGTTACTGGAGTCGTGGCGCGGAACGGCTCTTCGGCTGGGCGGCGCACGAGGCCGTGGGGCAGGTCGCCGCCCGGCTCACCCCGGCGCTCCAGGAGCAAGCGCGCGGGGCGGAGATCTTCGAGGAGCTCCGCCGCGGTGGGTCGTGGGCGGGCGACTTCGCGCTGCGCCGTCGCGACGGCGCGGTCTTTCCCGCACACGTCACCTGCACGCCGATCCTCGACGACAGCGGCGCGTTGATCGGCATCGTGGGCGTCTCGGTCGACATGACCGCGACACGGCAGGCCGAGATCGAGCGCGCGGCGCTGCAGACGAGCGAGCGGACGGCGCAGACGCGCCTGGACCTGGTGTTCCAGACGATCTCGCTCGGCGCCTGGGAGCTGGACGGCGCGACGATGACGCTCGCGGCGTCCATGGCGTGCAAGGCGAGCTTCGGCATCCCGACGCACGAGAAGATGACGTACGCTCGCGCCCTCGCCGCCATTCATCCGGAGGACCGTGACCGCGTCCACGCCGAGGTCGAGCGTGCCCTGCGCGACGGCGTCGACTACGAGGTGGAGCACCGAGTCATCTGGCCCGACGGCAGCGTGCGCTGGATCCTCGCCCGCGGGCGTCGCGTCGACACCCCGGGTGAACCCGCGCGCATGCTCGGCATCACGCTCGATGTCACGGAGCGCAAGCGTGCCGAGGACGAGCGCGAGCGGCTGCGTGCCCACGCCGAGAACGCCAATCGGGCCAAGGACCACTTTCTCGCCACGCTGTCGCACGAGCTGCGCACCCCGCTCACCGCGACGCTCGGGTGGGTGCGGTTGCTGCGTGCCGGCAAGCTGGACGACGCCACGGCCCAGCGCGCGCTCGAGGTCATCGAGCGCAACGTGAACGCCCAGGCAACCCTGATCGGGGATCTCCTCGACCTGACCCGCATCGAGCGCGGCGCGGTGGAGCTCGACGCCCGTCCGCTGGATCTCGCGCGCGTGGCGACGAGCGCCGTCGAATCGATCCAGCCCACCGCGGCGGCCAAGGGGGTGAACCTCACGCTCACCGCCTCGGGCGAGACGGCCGTCGTGGGCGATGCGGAGCGCCTCCAGCAGGTCGTCACGAACCTGCTCACCAACGCGGTGAAGTTCACTCCGGGTGGCGGCCGGGTGACGGTCGACGTGTCGGCGACGAACGGCCACGTGCGCGTGGAAGTGGCGGACACCGGGAAGGGCATCCCCGCGGAGTTCCTGCCCCACGTCTTCGAGCGCTTCAGCCAGGCCGAGCGCGGCACGACGCGCTCGCATGGAGGACTGGGTCTCGGCCTGGCCATCGTCCAGCACCTCGTCGAGCTGCACGGCGGCACCGTGAGCGCGACGAGCAAGGGCGAGGGGCGCGGGGCGACCTTTACCGTCGATCTGCCCGCGTCGCCGGGCTCTCAGCCGCGCGGCGACACGAGCCGAACGTAGTTCTGGTTGTAGGCGGTGCCGGTGCCGGCGGTGAAGCGCGGCTCGGTGAGGACGTTGAAGCCGCGCCCGCGCTTGAGCCAGTCGCCTTTCAGGGCGACGACGGTGTCCTCTCGTGTGGCGGCGTCCAGCACGATCCGCACGTCGAGTCGCCCGCCCGTGGTCGACACCAGCGTGGCCTCGTCCCCCTCTGCGAAGCCGTGCGCCTGCGCGGTGCGCGGGTGGACGCGCACGCCGGCGCGGCCCTCCCGGTTCACGGTGGCGTCGTCGCGGCGATTGATCTGGGAGTTGATCGCGCTCTCCGACGCGAGGAATACGAGGTGCAGATGGCCCGGCGGGGCGACGACGGGATCGTCGTCGAAGCGCTCGGGAAAGGCGAAGCGGCCCGTCGGTGTCTTGAAGGTTCCCGTGGACCACGGCACGCGGTCGGTGTCCTCGGGCACCAACCGTCCGCCCGCGGCACGCAGTGACGCGTACGAGAGTCCCGGGAACGGCGCGACGATGCGGTCGATCCATTCCGCCGGTGGGCCGGCCATCTCGTCGCCGAAGCCGAGGCGGTCGGCGAGCGCCTGCAGGAGCGCCAGATCGCTCCGGCACTCGCCCTGCGGCGGCACGACCGGCTGCATGAGCTGCATCCACTGGTGCCCGTAGCTCGGCAGCACGTCCTCTTCCTCCAGCATGGTCGTGGACGGGAGGAAGACGTCCGCGCACTCGCCGGTGTCCGTCATGAAGTGGTCGACCACCACGACGAAGTCCAGTCGACGGAGCGCCTCCCGGGTGGCCAGGCTGTCGGGCATCTGGTTCACGAGGTTGGTGTTCGTCAGATACGCCACGGTCACGGGCGGATCGGTCGTCTCGGCGAGCGCCCATGCGAGCCGGCTCACCGGTACCTCGCGGACGGGTGACGTGCGCCGCTCGAGGGCGACGGGACGCGCCATCCGCCCCCACGGCCAGTTGCCGAAGTTGACCCCGCCCCCGGGGACGCCGATGTTGCCGGTCAGCATCCCGAGCGCGGCGATGAGCCGGTACGTCTGGTGACCACGGGTGTACTGCTGCAGACCGATGCCCTGCAGGATCGTGGCGGGCTTGGTGTCCGCGTACGCGAGGGCGAGCGTCTCGATGGCGCCGAGGTCGAGCCCGGTGCGGCTCACGACGTCGTCCATCGAGGTCGCGTCGACGAGGCCGAGATACTCCGCGAACCCCGTGCTCAGACGCTCGATGTGCTCGCGATCGACGGGGCGCCGCGCGAGGATCACGCGCGCCATCCCGAGGGCGAGGTGACCGTCGCTGCCGGGTCGCGGCTGCACGAAGCCGTCGCAGTAGCGGACGGTCTTGGTCTCGACGGGGTCGATGACGATCGCGCGCGCGCCGCGCGCCCGCGCCTCCTTGAGCACCGGCATCATGTGGATGTTCGTCACGGCGGGATTGCGGCCCCAGATCAGGAACAGGTTGCTGTGCGCGGCGAGGTCGAGCGGGTCGTGGATCTCGCAGGCGCCGAAGGAGAGGCGAGTGCCGAGATCGGCCTCGCCGCCGCAGAAGCGTCCCACCGCCTGCGTCACGCCGCCGAACAGGTTGAAGAACCGCTCGCCCAGGATCTTGAGGGCCGCGAACGAGCCATTGCCCTTGTGATAGAGCACGCTGAGACTGCCGTGACGCTCGCGCGCTTCCCGGAGCTTGTGCGCGACCAGATCGAGGGCGTCGTCGAGCGCCATGCGCTGCCATCCCGCCTTCGTCCGTCGGAGCGGATGCAGGATGCGGTCGGGATGGTAGAAGCGGTTCTCCAGATAGTGGTTGACCTTGTTGCACAGCGCCCCGCGCGTGAACGGATGGGCGGGATCACCCCCCAGGCGCACGATGCGGCCGTCCTCCACGTGCGCGACGATGCCGCACGCGTCGAAGCAATCCAGCGAACAGGCTGTTCGGATCGACGGCCTCGAGGGACTCCCCACGCCCCCTGGGCTCGGACGCGCCGCCGTTCCGCCGCCGGGCGCCGCGGGATGACGCATGTCAGTGGACGGCAAGTCCCGGGACCGACTTGACGAGGTGCAGGTAGCCGCCGAGCTCGTTGATCTTCCGGAGGTCGCGGGCGACGAAGGCGGCGCGCTCGTCGGGGCTGAGATCGAGGTCCGCGATGGCGCGCGTCGTGTCGGCGAGGTAGCGGGCGCGGAAGCTCGCGTCCTTCTTGAGCCGGTAGAGCAGGCTGTTGACGGCGTAGCGGCTCACAGGCGCCACTCCACCGCGGCCAGGTTGATGCGACGGAGCTCGCCGAAGTAGCGGACGTCGGCGCGCGCTGGTGTCACCGCGCCGAGCAGCACCATCCAGTTCAAGAACTCGTGGCTCCCGGTCTTGTGGAGCTCGTCCGACGTCAGCTCCTGCAGCGGCTCGTGCTCGCCGGTCTCCATCCAGTGGATGAGCTTCCGGTCGAACACGGTGTCCGTCTCACCCACCCGGGGCAGCGACAGCTCCGGGAAGTGCGACAGCCCGCCCGTGGCGATGATCCCGACGCGCCACGGACTCTTCGCCACCACGCGCGCGATGTGCTGCCCGAGCGCGAAGCAGCGCCGCGCCGTGGGTTGTGGCGCCACGAACGCGTTGACGAAGATCGGCACGAGGGGAGGGATGGGCCGCGTCCCGTGCATCGTGTTGACCGGACTGAGGAACGCGTGGTCGACGGGCGCCTCCCACGACAGGGCGAGGTCGAACCCGGTCTGGAGTCCCTGCTCGAGGATGGCGTTCCCGAGCTCCTCGTGCAGCGCGTAGGTCGTCGGCATGTGGTCGAGAACCTTGTCGAAGGCCTCGGCGTGGTCCTGCGTCATCCGCTGCACCTGCTTGCCGATGCGCACGCAGAAGGCGGGTACGCAGTTGAAGGAGAAGGCGTTCAGGTGATCGTCGGCCACGACGATGAGCGCGTCCGCCTGCGTGGCCGAGAACCGTTCTCCCATCTTCGCGATGGCGGCCATCTCGTCGACCACCATCTGCCGGCCGATGGCCCCGCACGCGCGATCGTAGTAGTCGGGATCGAGCACGTGCGACATGGCGCCCGCGAACACGATCTTGCCCATGCCGTCCTCCTCCTGTCGTCGACGCCCACCCCGCGTCGTGGTGGTGACGCGCAGGCTAGTCCCCGTCGCGGGACAACGTCAAGCGCGCGGCGCCGGGTGCGTGGCGATCCAGTGTCGGGCGATGTCGAGGCCCGTGGCGATCCATACGCGATCGTGCGTGAGCACGTGGTCGAGGAAGCGCGCCACGCCGAGGGCGCGTCCGGGCCGGCCCACGAGCCGGTCGTGCAGGGCCAGCATCATCATCTTCGGCCGGTCCGCGCCCTCGTCGTACAGCACGTCGAAGGTGTCGCGCATGTACTGGAAGAAGTCGTCGGCGGTGCTGAAGCCCGTGTTCTGGTCGAAGCGGTTGTCGTTGGTCTCGTACGAGTACGGCACCACCAGGTGCGACGTGCCCTCGACGTCGACCCAGTAGGGCAGCTCGTCGTTGAGCGCGTCGCGGTCGTAGAGGAAGCCGCCCTCCTGGACGTGCAGTCGGCGCGTGTTCGGGCTCGGCCGCCCCGTCATCCAGCCGAGCGGGCGGGTGCCCGTGATCTCGGTGAGCAGCTTCACCGCGCGCCGGATGTGCTGACGCTCCTCAGACGGCTTGACGTGCTGATAGTCGATCCAGCGATAGCCGTGGCTGACGATCTCGTGGCCCGCCTCCACCATCGCGGCCGCCACCTCGCGGTTCTTGTCCAGCGCCGTCGCGACCGCGAGCACGCTGATCTTGATGGAGCGCTCCTCGAACATCTTGAGCAGGCGCCACACGCCTCGACGACTGCCGTACTCGAAGATCGACTCCGCCAGCACGCTGCGCGCGCCGCGCACGGCCGGGAACCCGTTGTCGGTGAGCACGCTCTCCGAGACGCCGTCGCCGTGCAGCACGCTCCGCTCGCCACCCGCCTCGTAGTTGAGCGCGATCTGCAGCGCGACGCGTGCCCCGCCTGGCCACTTGGGGTCGACGGGTGTCGCGCCATAACCGACGAGATCGCGGGGATAGATACGACGCCGCTGCTTCATCGAACCCTCCGGAGTCGCGCCGACGGGCGGCCCCGGGCGCGGCCGCCTTGACGGATATATCGGATATCGGATATCACGGGCCGACCGGGATGAAACACTACCCGACGCGCGCGCAAGCGGTGGCGGATTTCTTGCGGAAGGACATCTCGGGTGAGCTCGAGCCGGGCCAGGAGCTGTCCCACGACGACCTCGCCACTCGCCACGGCGTGAGCCGTATTCCCGTGCGCGAGGCGCTCCGCAGCCTGGCCGCGGAGGACCTGGTCGAGCTCCGCCCCCATCGCGCCCCCCGCGTCCGCCTGCACTCGCCCGACGAGATCCAGGAGGTGTGGTGGATTCGCCAGCGCCTCGAGCCCGAGGCGGCCCGGCTCGCCGCGCCGCGCATGACGACGGGCACCATCGCGGCTCTCGCGCGCATCCTCCGACGCATGGAGGCGATGGGGCCACTGCCCGATCCCGGTCGCTGGCTCACCGCCAATCGCGCCCTGCACCTGGGCATCTACGCCGCGGCAGGCAAGCCGCGTCTGCAGGCGCTCATCACGGAGCTCTACGATCAGTCCGAGCGCTACATCGGCGTCTATCTCAAATCGCCCGACGAGTTCAGCCAGGCCCATATCGAGCACGCCGACCTCCTTGCCGCGTGCAGCGCGCGCGACGCCGAGCGGCTGGCCCGTCTCACCGACGAGCACATCGAGCGCGTGCGACGCTGGCTCGCCGAGCGCTTTCGCGAGCGCTCGTGACCACACGACCACGGGAGAGCACCGCATGTCATCGTCCTTGAAGCTCGGCATGTTCCTCACGCCGGCGAGCAACCCCGCCCGCCCGATGACCGACGTCCTCGACTGGAACGTGGACGTCATCCGCAAGGCCGAGGAGCTCGGGTACGACGAGGTCTGGATCGGCTCCCACCTGACGTCCCACTACTCGCGGATCGCGTGCCCGCAGCACGTGATCGCGCGGACGCTCGGCGAGACGCGACGGCTCAAGCTCGGCGCCGGCGTCGACGTCGTCTACCAGCACCATCCGGTCACGCTGGCGGCGAGTCTGGCGCAGCTCGATCACATGGCGCGCGGCCGCCTGCACTTCGGCTTCGGCGCGGGCGCGACGGTGAGCGACAAGACCATGTTCGGCGTCGACGGCGCCACGAGCCACGACATGCTGCTGGAAGGCCTGGCCATCATCGAGCAGTGCTGGAGTCCCGAGGGGCCGCGCGCGTTCGAGGGGAAGTTCTGGACGGTCCGACCACCCGTCGACGCGTACTCGGGCGGCAACTACGGCTGGCATCACCGCCCGTACGGTCCGTGGCAGGCGCGCACGGCGTTCGCGGGCGGCTTCTCGACGAAGTCGTCGATGCTCCGCCTGGCGGGCGAGCGCGGCGGCATTCCCATGAGCTTGAACTTCTTCTCCGACCACGTGCGCGGTCACTGGGATTCCGTGGAGGAAGGCGCCGCCGCGGCCGGCCGCACGCCCGACCGCGCGCGCTGGCGACAGGTCCGCGACGTGTTCGTGGCCGAGACGGATGCCGAGGCGCGCCGCGCCGTGCTCGACGGCTTTGCGGGCCGGTTCTGGAACGAGTACTTCAAGCCGATCTGCGAGAAGCTCAACGCCACGCATCTGTTCCGTCGTCCCGAAGCCGATCAGGACGCCGAGCTCACCGCCGAGTACCTCGTCGACACGAAGGCGTGGGCGGTGGGAAGCCCGACGACGGTGGCCGCGCTGATCCGCGAGCAGTTCGAGCGCTCCGGTGGCTTCGGCACGCTGTTGCAGCTCGGCAGCGACTACGCCGACGACGGCGCGCGGCAGCGGTGGTTCGGCTCGATGGAGCTTCTGGCCACCGAAGTGCTGCCCTTGCTGAGTGACCTCCCCGTGGGGGATCACCAGGAGACCGACCGATGAGGTCGATCGCCGCCGTCCTTGTCGTCGTGCTGCTCGTGCCGTGCACCGCGGTTGCCCAGGACGTGAAGATCGGCTTCATGGGACCGATGTCCGGGATCCTCGCGCCGTCCGGCAAGGACATGGCCGAGGGGTTCCAGTTCGGCTTCGAGCAGGCCGGCAACCAGTGCGGCCGTCGCAGGGTCGAGGTCCTCGTCGAGGACAACGAGGGGAATCCGAACCTCGCGCTGACCAAGCTGCGGAAGTTCGTGGAGCGCGATCAGATCAAGGTGCTGGGTGGCATCCAGTGGACGCAGATCGCGTACGCGATCACGCCGATCACCGACAAGGACCGCGTGCCGACGCTCCTGATGTCGACGCCCGACGACGTGACCAAGCGCAAGCCCGCGAAGTACACGATTCGCACCAGCGCGGCGGCGAGCCAGGTCACGCACGCGCTCGGCGACTACGCGAAGAAGACGCTGGGCTACAAGCGCGCCGCCGCCATCGCTCTCGACAACGGCTTCGGCTTCGAGTCGATCGCGGGCTTCCAGAAGGTGTTCGAGGACGCGGGCGGCGAGGTGGTGCAGAAGGTCTGGGTGCCGATCAACGCGCTCGACTTCGCGCCCTATCTCTCCCAGCTGCGACGCGACGTCGACGTCGTGGTCAGCACGTTCGCGGGCGGCGCCGCCATCCGCTTCGTCAAGCAGTACGCGGACACCACGCTGAAGGGCAAGGTCCCGCTCGTCTCCACGGGATTCCAGATGGACGAGGCCGTGCTGCGCCAGCTCGGCGACGAGGCCGTCGGCATCGTGAGCGCGCTGTTCTGGACCCCGACTCTCGAGACGCCGGCCAACACCGCCTTCGTCAAGGCCTTCACGGCCAAGCACGGCAAGACGCCGTCGGTGTATCACATGTCCATGAACAGCGGCGCGCGGTGGGCCTGCGAGGCCCTCAAGGCCACCGACGGCAGACCCGACGACCCGGAGGCGCTCCTTGCCGCCATCCGCCGCGCGTCCGAGACGATCCCCGATCCTCGCGGTCCCATCAAGATCGACGACTACGGCAATCCGACCCAGAACGTCTACATCCTTCGCGTGGACAAGCGCGACGGCAAGCTCGAGAACCGCGTGATCCACACCTATCCGATGGTCTCCCAGTTCTGGACCTACACCGCCGCCGACTTCCTCAAGTCGACGCCGTACTCCCGCGACCACCCACCCGTGAAATAGAGGGGAGAACACCCATGATCGTCAGGAAGCAGACGGACGGGACGTTGCTCGTGATCGGACAGACCGATCACTCGCGGTTCGTGGGGCAGCTGGCCGCGCACTGGGGCAACCGGGACGTCGCGGTGCCGCGTCCGTACGAGTCCGTCGTGCGCGCCGCGACCTTTCACGACTACGGCTGGCTGCGCTACGAGACCAGTCCGCTCATCGACGAGACGACGGGCGAGCCCTACACCTTCCTCAAGGTCCCGCTCACGGAGACGCAGCTCGCGTCCTACACGTGGAGTCTCGACTGGATGTCCGAGATCGATCCCT
>JBKPPN010000114.1:0-11662 GCA_046733575.1 Candidatus Methylomirabilota bacterium
GCTCTGCTACGTCGGCGTCACGCGGGCCAAGGAGCGTCTCCTGCTCTCGTACGCGCTGCACCGCCGCCTGCACGGCTACGGGGTCGGCGAGCCCTCCCGCTTCCTTCGCGAGATGCCCGAGGAGCACCTGAACCTGCTGAACGCGGCGCGTTCCGAGCGCGCGGCGGCGTTCGAGCCCCAGACGCCGCACTACGAGCCGTCGCCCGCGGAGGACGAGTTCCCGCTCAAGGTCGGAGCACGGGTGCGTCATGCGCGTTTCGGCGAGGGCATGGTCGTCGGGCTCGAGCGGGAGGGCACCGACACCGTCGCGACGGTGCGATTCGCCGCCGTCGGGCGCAAGCGGCTGTCGCTGCAGTACGCGCACCTGGAGGAGCTGTGAGCGACGCCAAGATCGACGTCGATCACGTCGCGCGCCTGGCGCGTCTCACGCTGACCGCGGAGGAGAAGGCGCGCATCGGCGAGCAGCTCGGCAAGATCCTGACGTACATCGACGCGCTGAACCGCCTGGACACCGTGGGCGTCGAGCCCACGACGCACGCGGTCCCGGTCGTCAATGTCATGCGGGACGACGAGGTCGGGCCGTGTCTCACGCCGGACGAGGCGCTGGCGAATGCGCCCGATCGCGTCGAGCAGTTCTTCCGGGTGCCGCGGATCATTGAAGACTGACGCCGTCGGTCTCACCATCGAGGCGCTGACGGAGGCCTATCGCAACGGAAGCGCCACCGCGACGGCCGCGACGCAGGCATACCTGGACCGCATCGACACCCTCGATCCCCGCGTGGGCGCGTATCTCGCGCTCACGCGTGACGCCGCCCTCACCGCGGCGGGCGCCGCCGACGATCGCTGGCGCCGCGGCGTTCCGCGCGGACCACTCGACGGCGTTCCCCTCGCGCTCAAGGACGTCCTGTGCGTGCGTGGGGCGCCGACGACGTGCGGGTCACGCATCCTGGAGCACTTCATCCCGCCGTACGACGCCACCGTCGTGACGCGCCTGCGCGACGCCGGCGCCGTCCTGCTCGGGAAGACGAACATGGACGAGTTCGCCATGGGCTCGTCGACGGAGCACTCGGCGTTCAAGCTCACCCGCAATCCGTGGGACCTCACGCGCGTGCCGGGCGGATCGTCGGGAGGGTCGGCGGCAGCCGTGTCGGCCGCGATGGCGGCTGGCTCGTTCGGGACGGACACCGGCGGCTCCATCCGTCAGCCCGCGGCGTTCTGCGGTGTCGTGGGCATGAAGCCGACGTACGGGCGCGTGTCACGGTACGGTCTGGTGGCGTTCGCCTCGTCGCTCGATCAGGTCGGTCCCTTCGCCTGGACCGTGCGCGATGCCGCGGTGCTGCTCCAGGCCATCGCGGGTCACGATCCGCACGACGCCACGTCGCTCGACGCCCCGGTACCGGACTACGGCGTCGGCCTCGATCGTCCGATCCGCGGCATGAAAGTGGGCGTGCCGGACGACTGGTTCCGCGAGGGCACGGACGAGGACGTCGAGGCCGCGGTGCGCGTCGCCCTCGACGTGCTGGCGCGGGAAGGCGCGGAGGTCGTCTCGGTGTCGCTCCCGACGTCGACGTACGGGCTGGCCGCGTACTACATCATCGCGCCGGCCGAGGCGTCGTCGAACCTCGCGCGCTACGACGGCGTGAAGTACGGGCTGCGCGTGCCCAGCGCCCGCGACGTCGTCGACATGTACGGCAAGACGCGCGCGGCCGGATTCGGCGCCGAGGTGAAGCGACGCATCATGCTCGGCACCTACGCGCTGTCCGCGGGCTACTACGACGCGTACTACGGCAAGGCCCAGAAGGTGCGGACGCTCGTGCGGCGCGAGTTCGAGGCCGCCTTCGCGCGCGTCGACGTCGTGGTCGGGCCCACGACCCCAAACGTGGCCTTCAAGCACGGCGAGAAGGAAGATCCCATCGCCATGTACATGAACGACGTCTTCGCCGTGCCTGCGAACCTGGCGGGGCTGCCCGCGGTCTCGGTGCCGTGCGGCTTCAACCGCGACGGCCTCCCCATCGGGCTCCAGGTCATGGGGCGGGCCCTCGACGAGCCCACGATCCTGCGCGTCGCGCACGCGTACGAGGCGGCCACCGAGTGGCACCGCAAGCGTCCGGTGCTGGCGTGAGCACGGCGACCGCGTACGAGACCGTGATCGGGCTCGAGGTCCACGCGCAGCTCACCACGCGCTCGAAGATGTTCTGCGGCTGCCCCACGACCTTTGGCGCCGCGCCGAACACGCAGACCTGCCCGGTGTGTCTGGGGTTGCCGGGGACGCTGCCCGTCATCAACCGCCGCGCCATCGAGCTGGCCGTCCGGGCCGCGCTCGCGTTCGAGCTGCGCGTGAACGACACGTGCCGGTTCGCGCGCAAGCACTACTACTATCCGGACATGCCGAAGAACTACCAGATCAGCCAGTACGAAGAGCCGCTCGCCGAGGACGGCGTGCTCGCCATCGACGTCGAGGACGGCGGCACGCGGCGCATCGGGATCCAGCGGCTGCACCTCGAGGAAGACGTCGGCAAGCTCGTTCACGAGGGTACGCTCGAGACGGCGCACGCGAGCCTGGTCGACTTCAACCGCGCCGGCGTTCCGCTGATGGAGACGGTGTCGCGGCCGGATCTCCGCTCGCCGGAGGAAGCGGCCGCGTACCTCCGCGCGTTCCGCGCCGTGCTGGTCGATCTCGGCGTCTGCGACGGCAACATGGAGGAGGGCTCGCTGCGCTGCGACGCCAACATCTCGCTGCGTCCGCGCGGCGCGAGCGCGCTCGGGACCAAGGTCGAGATCAAGAACCTGAACTCCTTCCGGAACGTGCAGCGCGCCCTCGAGTTCGAGGTGAAGCGCCAGGCCGCCGCGCTCGACGCCGGGCAGAGCATCGCGCAGGAGACGCGGCTGTGGGACGCCGACCGCGGCTACACGCGCTCGATGCGATCCAAGGAATATGCGCACGACTACCGGTACTTCCCGGAGCCGGACCTCGTGCCCCTCGTGCTCGACGCGGCCGTAGTCGATCGCGAGCGCACGGAGCTGCCGGAGTTACCGCGGTCGCGGCGCGACCGCTTCGTCGCGCGCTACGGACTCCCGGCGTATGACGCCGCGATCCTCACCCAGACCCGCGCGCTGGCCGAGTACTTCGAAACGGCCGCGCGGGAGACGTCGAATGCCAAGGCGGTGTCGAACTGGATGATGTCCGAGCTGCTCCGCGTCCTGCCCGGCGACGACGAGGCTGCCATCCGTGAGTGTCGGATCCCGCCCGCGCATCTCGCCTCGCTCGTGCGGCTGATCGACGAGGGAACGATCAGCGGCAAGATCGCGAAGAGCGTGTTCGAGACGATGTGGACCGAGGGCGCCGACCCCCGCGTCATCGTGGAGCGCGACGGCCTCACGCAGGTGGCGGACGCGGGGGCGCTGGCCGCCGTCGTGGAGCGGGTGATCGCCGCCAATCCCAAGGCCATCGAGGACTGGAAGAAGGGCAAGCAGGCCGCCGCCAAGGCGCTCGTCGGCGCGGTCATGAAGGCCACCCAGGGCAAGGCCAGCCCGACCCTCGCCAATCAGCTAGTGCAAGAGAAGCTCGCGAAATCATAGGGCTGTCGACTAGAATCGACGTGCCCGGCCATGATTGAGCTGCACCACGTCTGTAAGACGTACGCGGTCGGACCCGTCAAGGTCCCAGCCCTCAGCGACGTTTCGTTCCGCATCGACTCGGGCGAGTTCGTCGTCCTCACCGGCGCCAGTGGCGCGGGCAAGAGCTCGCTGCTCCGTCTCCTCTACGGCGCCGACGCGCCGTCGGAAGGCGAGGTCGAGGTTCTGGGTCGGCCCGTGCAGACACTCCGGCCGGGCGAGGTGAGTGCGCTGCGGCGCTCGATCGGCGTCGTGTTCCAGGACGCCAAGCTCCTGCCTGGCCGCACCGTGTACGACAACATCGCGTTCGTCTTGCAGGTGACCGGCACGTCGCGCCGCGATCTCACGCCGCGCGCGTTCGACGCCCTCCGTGCCGTCGGCCTGTCCGCACGCGCGAAGGCGTTGCCGGGACAGCTCTCGCAGGGCGAGGCACAGCGTGCGGCCCTCGCGCGTGCCATCGCGCGGAAGCCGGCCCTGCTGCTGGCGGACGAGCCGACGGGAAATCTCGACGAGCACATGGCCCTGGAGATCGTCGAGGTGATGAAGGACATCTGGCGCGCGGGTACGACCGTGCTCTTCGCCACTCACCAGGCGCGTCTGGCCGCGGCGCTGCGGCGCCGGACGTTGACGCTCGAGCACGGCCGACTCGTCAAGGACGAAGGCTGAGACGTTCGTGGACGTATGTCGCCGGGCGGTGTGGGGCGCGGAGGGCGAGCGCGGACGCCTGGATTGGCGAAGGCGGTCCCCGGCGACGACGACGGCTCGTCGTGATGGCGTCCGCGCTCGCCGTCTCCACGCCACACCGCACGAGCGCTCCGCCTCGCACGACGCCCGCTCGTTTCACGAGGCGCGTCGGTAGTGCTGCGCTTTCTCGTCGGCGAGGCGTTTCGCGATTTCCGGCGCGGTGGCGTCATCGCGGTCAGTGCAGTGGCGCTCATCGCGCTGTCGCTGGGGGCGCTCGGGGCATTTGGGTTGTTGTCGGCGAATATCGAGCAGGCGGTGAGGCAGTGGCGGGATCGGGTGAGGGTGATCGTCTACTTCAAGCACGATCCGGCGGATCCGGCGGCGCTCGTGCAACGGGTGGAGGCGGTGCCGGGGGTGGCGAGCGCGCGGTATGTGGACAAGGCGACCGCGCTCGCGACGTTGAAGAAAACGCTCGGGAAGGACGCCGCCGTCGTCGATCAGCTCTCCGCGAATCCCTTACCGGCGTCCATCGAAGTCACGCCTGCGGCGGAGTCGGCGACGCGCGATGAAGCGAGCGCGCTGGTGGAGCGACTCGCGGCGCTCCCGGACGTCGACGAGGTGGCGGGTGGCGTCGAGTGGGTCGAGCGGCTGACGCACTGGCAGCGGATGCTCGGCTCGATCGCGCTCGTGGTCGGCGGTCTGCTCGCCCTCGGCGCGATCCTGACCGTGACGACGGCGACGACGCTCGTGCTGCACGTGCGGCGCGACGAGACGGAAATCATGCGGCTCGTCGGCGCGCCCGAGTACGTGATCCGGCTGCCCCTCCTGATGCAGGGCGCGCTGCAGGGACTCGCGGGCGCCGCGCTCGCCGTGCTGGCGCTGGTCGTCGCGCACCGCGTGCTCGCCCCGCATCTGGAGCCCCTCGCCACGCTCACGCTCGGCCTTCCCACGCTGACGTTCCTGCCGCCCGTCGCCATCGCCGCGCTCGTCGGGGGCGGCACGCTGCTCGGCGGCTTCGGCGGACTGCTGGCGCGCCGACGCGGGCACGTGTGAGACGACGAGCCGCGCGGCTCGTCACTGTCGCGGCCGTCGTGGTGCAGATCGCGACCGCCCCGCTTCCCGGCGTGACGCACGCGCAGGCACCCAAGAAGGACGACGTCCAGGCCGAGCAGCGGAAGCTGCAGCAGACGCAGAAGCAGCTGCGCGAGGAGCGCGAGAAGGCGGCCGAGGCGCGCAAGAAGGAGACCTCCGTGCTCGCGGAGCTGGAGCAGATCGACCAGCGTCTGGCCGACAAGCAGCGCGAGATCGCGCGCCTCGACGCGCGCGTCAAGCGCGTGCAGACCGAGGTGCAGGCGCTGCAGGGCGACATCGAGCGGCTCCAGACGCAGCGCGGCGGTCAGCAGGAACTCCTGGCCCAGCGACTGCGCGCCATGTACAAGGTCCACGCCCAGGGCGGGGCGCTGCCGATCATCCTGAGCGGCGAGGACCCCGCCACACGCGCGGCGACGCTGCGCCAGCTCGCGAGCGTGGCGGCCCTGGACGCCCGTGTGATAGAGGAGTATCGTCTGACGACAGACCGGCTCGGGGATCGCAAGACGCGCGAAGAAGGGCGTCGGGCCGAGCTCGCCACCCTGAAGACGGCCGCGCAGCAGGAGCAAAGCGAGTTCGATCGGGACGCCGCGCGACGGCGCGTGCTGCTCGCCAAGGTTCGCGACGAGCGCGCGTACCACGAGCGGATGGTCGGCGAGCTCACCGAAGCGTCGCGCCGCCTCGAATCGTTCATCACGGAGCTGCAGGCGCGGCAGCGACGCGTGGCGAAGGTGCCACCGCCGGCGCCGGGCGCCGAGATGCCCGCGGTGGGGTTCGGCGGATTGCGGGGTCGCCTCCCGTGGCCGACGGACGGACGCGTCGTGGCGGCCTTCGGCGCGCAGGTGCATCCTCGGTTCGGCACCCGCACCTTCCGGGGTGGGATCGACATCGAAGCGGGCGAGGGGACCGGCGTGACCGCGGTGTACGCGGGGCACGTCGTGTACACGGGCTGGTTCAAGGGATACGGAAACCTGATCATTCTCGATCACGGGAACGAGTACTACACGCTCTACGCGCACGTCGCCGAGATGGCCGTCAAGGAGGGTGACGACGTGCGCCAGGGCCAGCGGATCGGCAGCGTCGGCGACACCGGCTCCCTGAGCGGCGCGCGGCTGTACTTCGAGGTCCGCTACCAGGGCAAGCCGCAGGATCCCGAGCAATGGCTCCGGCACAAGGGTTAGGAGGCGTTCGTCCCATGAAGAAGGCGTTCGTGATCGGCTCACTCCTCGTCGTGCTGACGCTGTCGCTCGGCGGCACCGGTCTCAGCAAGAGCCCGGACAACGGCCCCACCTACGAGCAGCTCCGGCTGTTCACCGAGGTCCTCTCGATCGTGCAGAACCAGTACGTCGACGAGGTCCCCGCCAAGGACCTGATCTACAACGCCATCAAGGGCGAACTCCGCGGCCTCGATCCGCACAGCTCGTTTCTCGATCCCGAGAGCTACAAGGAGATGCAGGTCGAGACGTCGGGCAGCTTCGGCGGCCTCGGCATCGAGATCACGCTGCGTGACGACATCCTCACCGTCGTCTCGCCCATCGAGGGCACGCCGGCGTACCGGGCGGGGATCCAGCCGGGCGATCGCATCGTGAAGATCGATGGGCTGGTGACCAAGGACATGCAGCTCTCCGACGCCGTGAAGCGCATGCGCGGCAAGCCGGGCACGAAGGTGACCATCAGCATCGTGCGCGAGGGCATGACCGAGCCGAAGGACGTCGACATCGTACGCGAGCAGATCCGCGTGCATTCCGTGCGCACGCACGAGCTGGGCGACGGCATCGGCTACATCAAGCTCCGCCAGTTCCAGGAGCAGTCGTCCCACGACCTGGAGCAGGCCCTCGAGAAGATGTCGAAGGACGGCATGAAGGCGCTCGTGCTGGACCTGCGCAACAATCCGGGCGGCCTGCTCACCGCCGCGGTCGAGGTGACGGAGAAGTTCATCGACGAAGGCAAGATGGTCGTCTACACGGAAGGCCGCGTGCGCAACCAGAACATGAAGTTCACCGCGCACTCCAAGAAGGCCTACACCTCGCTGCCGATGGTGGTGCTGGTGAATCAGGGGAGCGCCTCGGCGTCGGAGATCGTGGCGGGCGCCCTCCAGGACTACGGCCGTGCGATGGTGGTCGGCACGCAGAGCTTCGGCAAGGGCTCCGTGCAGACGATCATCCCGCTCTCCGACGGTTCGGGGCTGCGGCTCACCACCGCGAAGTACTTCACGCCGAAGGGCCGTTCGATCCACGGCAAGGGCATCACGCCCGACATCGTGGTGGAGCTGCCCAAGAACCCGGATGGCAGCAAGGACAAGACGCCGCCCCTGCCGTCGGCGGATCCGATGGAGGATCTGAAGAAGGACGTGCAGCTGCAGCGGGCCCTGGACGTGATCAAGACCATGCGCGTGCTCGATCAGCAGCGCGGCAGCTCTCAGGCGCAGTCCCAGGCCGAGCCGGCGCCGACGACCACGCGCTGAGCGTCGTTTCGAGCATCAAGGGCGATGCTCGCCGGGACGCCGGTCCCGGGGACATCGCCCTTGGTGCGTCCGAGGCAGGACATGCTGGTACTCGGGATCGAAAGCTCGTGTGACGAGACGGCCGCCGCGGTCCTCGCGGATGGCCGTCGCGTGCTGTCGAACGTCGTCGCTTCGCAGGATGCGGTGCACGCGCCCTATGGCGGCGTCGTGCCCGAGCTCGCGTCGCGACGTCATCTCGAGGTCATCGTGCCGGTCATCGAGAAGGCGCTCGCTGACGCCGGGGTGCGGCGCGCCGACCTCGACGCGATCGCGGTGACCCAGGGACCCGGTCTGGTTGGATCGTTGCTCGTCGGCTGCTCGGTGGCGAAGTCGATGGCGTGGGCGACCGGCGTACCGCTGGTCCCCGTGAACCACCTCGAGGGTCACGTCTACGCCGCGTTCCTCACCGACGACCCTCCGGAGTATCCGTTCCTCGCCCTCGTCGTCTCGGGAGGGCACACCGCGCTCTACCACGCGCCGGCGCCGCTCCAGTACCACTGCGTCGGCCAGACGCGCGACGACGCCGCCGGCGAGGCCTTCGACAAGGTCGCGAAGCTGCTCGACCTGGGGTTTCCCGGCGGGCCGATCATCGAACGTGTTGCCCGCGACGGCGATCCCTCCGCGATGACGTTTCCTCGCGCGCACATGAGCGACGGCGCGCCAGACTTCTCGTTCAGCGGCATCAAGACGTCGGTGTCGCTGCAGGTGAAGCGCGCACGGCCGCTGTCGCCGGCGCGCGTGGCCGACGTGGCTGCGTCGTTCCAGGCGGCCGTCGTCACGACGCTGGTCACGAAGACGGTGAGCGCGGCGCTCCGACTCGGCGTCCGTCGAATCGTCCTCACGGGTGGCGTGGCCGCCAACACCGCCTTGCGAGAGGCGCTCACCGCACAGGCGGCCGAGCGCGGCATGCACGTCCACATTCCGCCGCGGCGGCTCTGCACCGACAACGCGGCCATGATCACCGCCGCCGGGACGGCTCGCTACCTCGCGGGGGAGCGCGCACTCCTCACCATGAACGCCGTCCCCGATCTCGCGCTGGGCGTCGCCACCTCGCCATGAACTACGAGGCGGTGCTGGCGGGACTGCCGGACGCCGTCATCGCCGTCGACCACGCCCTCACCGTCGTGTTCTGGAATTCCGCCGCCGAGGTGCTCACCGGTCGCTCCAGCCGTCGCGCCACGGGACGCGTTCTCAAGGATCTGTTTCCGCCCGAGTCGTCGATCGTGCGGCGACTCGGTGAGACGGTGGACACGGGCGAGAGTCGGTCGGAGCCGGAGAGCGTCGTCGACACCGTCGACAACCGCCAGGTGCCGGTCGGCATCGTCACCGCGCCGCTGTTCGGGCAAGACGGCACCGTCGAGGCCGGGGTGGCCGTGCTGCGCGATCTCTCGCGGATCCGTCAGCTCGAGGGGGAGGTGCGCCGCGGGGAGACACTCGCCGCGGCGGGACGCATGGCAGTCGGGCTGGCGCACGAGATCCGCAATCCGCTCGCCGCCATCCGCGGCGCCGTGCAGCTCCTGTCGCGCGAGCTCGGGACGGAGTCGCGGCTGACGGAGTACACCGAAGTCCTCCTCGCCGAGGTCGATCGCGTCAACCGCATCATCGAGATGCTGCTCGACCTCGCCCGTCCGGTGCAGCTGCGCCTCGCGCCGCTCAACCTCCACCAGCTGCTGGAACGCGTCGCCCTCCTCGACGAGGAGACCGCGCGGGAGAAGGGAATCACGATCGTGCGGCGCTACGATCCGAGCCTGCCGCCGATCCTGGGCGACGAGGACCGTCTGCTGCAGGTCCTCCACAACCTGATGCGCAACGCCATGGACGCGATGCCGCGGGGCGGACGTCTGACGCTCGCCACGCGCGTGAGCATGAATCCGCTGTTCGGCAAGGTCGATCTCGGCGCGGGCCAGCGCAACATGGTCGAGGCGACCGTGACCGACGAGGGGACCGGGATTCCCGCCGACGTGCGCGGGCGCATCTTCGATCCGTTCTTCACCACGAAGGTGAAGGGTCTCGGTCTCGGTCTCGCGCTGTGTCACCGCGTCCTCGACGAGCACCACGGCGCGATCCAGGTAGACTCGACGGAAGGGCGGGGGACGACGGTCACGTGCTTCCTGCCCATTGCCAGGGGATGAACGAGAGCGCGCGCATCCTGATCGCCGACGACGAGGACAGCCTTCGCTGGGTCCTGGAGAAGGGACTGCGCGGCGCCGGCTATGAGGTGACGAGCGTCAAGGACGGCGACACCGCGCTGCACGCCTTCGAGGCGGGCATGTTCGACCTCGTCTTCCTCGACGTCCGCATGCCGGGTACCGACGGCCTCGCCGTCCTCGGGCGGCTGCGCGAGCTCCAGAGCGACGTCCTCGTCGTCGTGATGACCGCGCATGGCACGATGGACACCGCCATCCAGGCGATGCAGCGCGGCGCCTACGACTACCTCGCCAAGCCGTTCGACCTCGACGAGGTGCTGCTCGTGGCCGAGCGCGCCCTGGCCGCGGGCCGGCTGAAGCAGGAGGTCGTCCGGCTCAAGGGCGGACTGCAAGAGGTGTGGGAGTTCGGCGCGCTGATCGGCCGTCATCCCCGCATGCAGGACGTCTACAAGACGATCGGCCGGATCGCGGGCAGCGACGTCACCGTGCTGCTGCGCGGCGAGTCGGGCACCGGCAAGGAGCTCGTGGCCCGCGCGATCCATCACTACAGTCGGCGCGCGGGCCGGCCGTTCGTCGCGGTGTCGTGCGCGGCCATTCCCGCCACGCTGCTCGAGTCGGAGCTGTTCGGCCACGAGCGCGGCGCGTTCACGGACGCCAAGGAGCGAAAGCTCGGCAAGCTCGAGCTGGCGCACGGCGGGACGTTCTACCTGGACGAGATCGGCGACATGCCGCTCGAGCTGCAGGCCAAGCTCCTGCGCGCGCTGCAGGAGCGCGCCATCGAACGCGTGGGTGGCTCGGACACGATCCGGATTGACGTGCGCGTGCTCGCCGCGACGAACCGCGATCTCGAGACCCTCATGAAGGAAGGGAAGTTCCGGGAGGACCTGTACTACCGGCTCAACGTGGTCACGCTGAACCTGCCGCCCCTGCGCGAGCGGCGTCGCGACATCCCGCTGCTCGTCGAGCACTTCCTCGCCAAGCATGGCCCGGACCTCGGCGAGCGCGGCGTCGCGCCCGAGGCGCTCGACCGGCTGGTGGGTCACGACTGGCCGGGCAACGTGCGCGAGCTCGAGAACGTCGTCCAGCGCGCCATCGTCATGGCGTCGAACGGAGTCATCGCGCCCGAGCACCTCCCGATCGGCCCCGTGTCGGCGGCGGCGTCGGTGGCGGTCGACGCGACGCTGGAGGAGGTCATCGAGCGCAAGCTGGTGGAGTGCGTGCGCGGCCTCCGCGAGCACGCCAACGCGAATCTCTACGAGCTGATGATGGGACTGGTCGAGAAGCCGCTCCTGCGCGCGGTGCTTCGCGAGACGGACGGCAATCAGGTGCGCGCGGCGCACATCCTGGGCATCAACCGCAACACCCTTCGCAAGAAGCTCACCGAGCACGGCATCGACCCGGATCAGTCGGACCGCTGAGCCCCTGGACCCGGACCGGGTGATTCCTGGGCACCGTGTGCGGGAAGCCGGCTCGGACGAGGACGACGGCGACGCCGCGCACGTCGAAGCGCTTCGGCCCGTACTCGGACCGCGGGTACTGAGCGCGCGAGGCGAGCGCGCCGCGACTCTCCGGCCTCACACTTGCACAACGTGTTGACGTGAATGATCGCGAGCGTGAAGCCGAC
>JBKPPN010000115.1:0-8587 GCA_046733575.1 Candidatus Methylomirabilota bacterium
ACGCTACGCTGCGCACCCATGGCCGCCCGACCGCGCCACCGGCGCACCCTCATGACTGATGACGAGACGCGCCCTCGGGCTCACGATCCCTCCATCGCCGCGCGTGCCGGCCGAGCGCGGCATCGACCGAGCACGAGCCGCACGTGAGCGCCGACCGACCCGGTAGGAAAGCCGCGAAGACGCGCAAGTCGGCGCGTCCGCGAGCGCGCGCGGGTGCGGCGGCGCACACGCGAGCCACCGCGACGACGGACCTCCAGAACCGACTCACCGAGGCCCTCGAGCAGCAGACGGCGACGTCGACGATCCTCGGCGTCATCAGCCGGTCCCAGACCGACGTGCAGCCCGTCTTCGACACGATCGTCGAGAGCGCCATGCGACTGTGCGGCGGAGTCTTCAGCGCGCTGTTCCAGTACGACGGGGACCTCATCCACCAGGTCGCCCAGTACAACTTCACCCCCGCGGCGCTCGAGGAGGTCCGTCGTCTGTACCCGGCCCGTCCGGGCCGCAGCCACGGCTCGGCGCGCGCGATCCTGGAGCGTGCCATCGTCCACATTCCGGACGTCACCAAGGACGCGGAGTACCTGCACCAGGACCTCACCCGCGCCGTCGGCTTCCGCAGTGGGCTGTTCGTGCCGATGCTGCGCGACGGTGCCGCGGTGGGCGCGATCATGGTGGCGCGCGCCGAGCCGGGCCGGTTCTCCACGAGCGAGATCGAGCTTCTCAAGACCTTCGCCGATCAGGCCGTCATCGCCATCGAGAACGCGCGGCTCTTCACGGAGCTGCAGGCGCGCAACGGGGAGCTCACCGAGAGCCTGGAACAGCAGACGGCGACGAGCGAGATCCTGCGCGTGATCTCGAGCTCGCCCACGGACGCGCAGCCCGTCTTCGACACGATCGCGGAGAGCGCGGCGCGCCTGTGCGGGGCGCAGTCCTGCTTCGTGTTCCGGTTCGACGGCAGCCTCGTGCACTTCGTGGCGCAGCATGGCCTCACCCCCGACGGCCACGAGGCCGTGCGCCGCAACTGGCCGATGCCGGCCAGCCGGGGCACGGTGGCGGGACGCGCCATTCTCGATCGGGCCGTGGCTCACATTCCCGACGTGCAGGCCGACCCGGGCTACGTCTTTGCCGCCTCCGCCCACCTCGCGACCTGCCGCGCCACGGCCGCCGTTCCCATGCTGCGCGACGGCGTCCCGATCGGCGCGATCTCCATCCTTCGCGCCGAGGCGCTTCCCTTCAGCGACCGACAGCTCGCGCTCCTCACGACCTTCGCGGATCAGGCCGTCATCGCCATCGAGAACGTCCGGCTGTTCGGCGAGCTGGAGCGCCGCAACGCCGATCTCAGCGAGTCGCTGGAGCAGCAGACGGCGACGGGCGAGATCCTCCGCGTGATGAGCAACTCGCCGACGGATGTCCAGCCCGTGCTCGACACCATGGCCGAGAGCGCGGCTCGGCTCTGTGAGTCGATGGACGCGGGCATCTTCCGTCGCGAGGACGACCGGCTCGTGATGGTGGCGCACTACGGACCCATTCCCTTCAGCGATGGCAAGAGCCGGGGCTCGGTGTCCCTTGGCCGCGGAAGCGTCAATGGCCGGTGCGTCCTCGACGCGCGCACGATTCACATCGCCGATCTCCAGACAGAGGAGGGCGACTTCCCCGAAGGCAGCGCGCTCGCACGCCGCTTCGGGTACCACACCGTCCTCAGTGTTCCGCTCATCCGCGACGGCGCTGCCATCGGCACGATCAGTCTCAGGCGCACCGAGGCGCGTGCGTTCTCCGACCGGCAGCTCGCCGTCCTCCAGACGTTCGCGGACCAGGCCGTCATCGCGATCGAGAACGTGCGCCTCTTCGAGGAGCTGCAGACACGGACAGCCGACCTCACGCGTTCGGTGAACGAGCAGCGCGCGCTGGGCGAGGTGAGCCAGGCCCTCAGCTCCATCCTCGACCTGGAAACGGTCCTGGAGACGATCGTCACTCGCGCGGTGCAGCTGTCGGGCAGCGCGAGCGGCATCGTGTACGAGTTCGACGAGGGCGCGCAGGTCTTCTACGCACGCGCCACGCACCGCGTGTCGGCGGAGCACCTCGACGCTATCCGTGCCGCGCCCATCCGGCTCGGAGAAGGCGCGGTGGGGCGCGCGGGCACGACGCGCCAGCCCGTCGAAGTCGCGGACATCCAGGCGGAGCAGGAGCTCGTCGCGCCGCAGACGCGCAGCATCCTCGCCCGCGACGGCATGCGATCGCTCCTCGCCCTGCCCCTGGTGCGGGAAGGCCGCCTCCTGGGTGGTCTCGTCATCATTCGACGCGAGCTGGGCGCCTTCGGGCCCGACGTGGTGACGATGCTGCAGACGTTCGCCACGCAGTCGGTGCTCGCCATCCACAACGCCGGGCTGTTCCGCGAGATCCAGCGTCAGCAGCAGTACTCCGAAGCCCTCGTGCAGACCAGTCCCGTCGCCATCGCGACCATCGACCCCGACGGTCTCGTGATCGGCTGGAATCCCGGCGCGGAGCGGCTGTTCGGCTACGCGCCGGCGGAGGCCATCGGCCGTCACGTCGACGACCTCATCGCCACGCCGGAGATCCGCGAGGAGGTGCGCGCCAACACGCGCCACACGCTGGCCGGACAGCGCATTCGCAGCATCACCCGACGCGCTCGCAAGGATGGCACGCTCGTCGACGTCGAGGTTTCGAGCATGCCCGTGGTGGTGGAGGGCGCCGAGCGGGGATTCATCGCGATCTACCACGACATCACCGAGCTGCTGGAGGCGCGTCGCGAGGCCGAGGCCGCCAACGAGGCGAAGAGCGCCTTCCTCGCCACCATGAGCCACGAGATCCGGACGCCGATGAACGCGGTGATCGGCATGACGGGCCTGCTCCTGAACACGTCGCTCACCGACGAGCAGCGCGACTACGCCGAGATCGTGCGTCAGAGCGGCGACGCGCTCCTCTCCGTCATCAACGACATTCTCGACTTCTCCAAGATCGAGGCGGGCAAGCTGGAGCTGGAGTCGCAGCCCTTCGACGTGCGCGAGTGCCTGGAGTCGGCCCTGGACCTCGTCGCCACGCGCGCGGCGGAGAAGGGCCTCGACCTCGCCTACCTGCTGCCCGAGGGCACGCCGGCTGCCGTCGTGGGCGACGTCACGCGCCTCCGGCAGATCCTGCTGAACCTGCTCTCCAACGCGGTGAAGTTCACCGAGAAGGGCGAGGTGGTGCTGTCGGTCGGCGCCCGTCGCGCCGACGACCGCGCGGCGACGCACGAGCTCACGTTCTCGGTACGCGACACCGGCATCGGCATCCCGCCCGATCGGCTCGATCGGCTGTTCCAGTCCTTCAGCCAGGTGGACGCCTCGACGACGCGGCGCTACGGCGGCACCGGGCTCGGACTCGCGATCAGTCAGCGCCTGGCGGAGATGATGGGGGGCCGCATCACCGTGACCAGCACGGTCGGCGTGGGCACCGAGTTCCGGTTCGCCATCCGCGCCGCTGCCGCCGCGTCGCCCGTGCTCATCCGGCGCGACCTGAGCGGCGTGCAGCCGTCGCTGCGCGGCAAGCGCGTGCTCGTGGTGGACGACAACGAGACGAACCGTCGCATCCTCACCTCGCATCTCGGCGGATGGGGGATGGAGGCGCGCGCGACCGGGTCGCCGCGCGAAGCGCTGACGTGGATGGAAGGCGGCGAGCGCTTCGACGTCGGCATCCTCGATATGCACATGCCCGAGATGGACGGCGTGGCGCTGGCGCGCGCGATTCGCGACCGCGTCGCGGGAACGACCCCGCTCGTGCTGTTCACTTCGCTCGGCCGTCGGGAGGCGCGCGCGGACAGCGAGGGCTTCGCCGCGTACCTGCACAAGCCCATCAAGCCGTCGCAGCTGTTCGACACGCTGGTCTCCGTGCTGGCCGATCAGCCCGTGCACGTGCAGCAGCGCGCCGTCACGCGACCGGAGTTCGACCCCGAGCTCGCCCGACGCCATCCGCTCCGCATCCTGCTCGCCGAGGACAACGTGGTGAACCAGAAGCTGGCCCTGCGCCTCCTCGGCCAGATGGGCTATCGCGCCGACGTGGCGGCGAACGGGCTCGAGGCCGTCGACGCCATCGCGCGCCAGACGTACGACGTGGTGCTCATGGACGTGCAGATGCCGGAGATGGACGGCTTCGAGGCCTCGCGCGAGATCAATCGCCGGTGGCCAGGCACGGCGCGGCCGCGCATCGTGGCCATGACGGCCAACGCCATGGAGGGCGACCGCGAGCTCTGCGTGGCGGCGGGCATGGACGACTACGTGGCCAAGCCGATCCGTGTCGACGAGCTGATCGGCGCCCTCCAGCGTTCCGTGCGACGCGCCGACGGCGAGGGGACCGTGGCGGCCGCCGCCCCGCGCGTGCCGTCGACCCCGGCGCGTCCGAGCGAGCCGCGCGAGACGACCGCGGGGGCGATCGACTGGCCGCGCTTCCAGGCGCTCGTGCGCACGATGGGCGCGGCGTTCGTGGCCGAGCTCGTCGACACGTACCGCGACGACGCGCGGGAGCTGGTCGCGGCGCTGCGCACAACGCTGGCCGCCGCTGACGTGGACGCCTTCCGTCGGGCCGCGCACTCGCTCAAGTCGAACAGCGAGACGCTCGGCGCCACGCGTCTGGCCGGGCTGGCCCGGGACCTCGAGACGACCGCGCGCGGTGGCCGACTCGACGGCACGGAAGCCACGGTGGAGCGGGTCGGCGCGGAGTACGAGCTGGTCACGCAGGAGCTCGCCGAGCTGCGCGGAGGCCTCGATGCGTAACGTCCCGCCCGGCGATCTGCTCGTGGTCGACGACAACCGGGTCAACCGGCTCTTGATCGGTCGCGCCCTCGAGCAGCTCGGCCACCGCGTGAGCTTCGCCGAGCACGGGCGCGCCGCCCTCGACGCGCTCGCGCAGCGTCCCGTCGATCTCATCCTGCTCGACATCGAGATGCCCGAGATGGACGGCTACCAGGTCCTCGCCGCGCTCGCCGCGGATCCGAAGCTGCGCGACCTCCCCGTCGTCATGCTGTCGTCGGTCGAGGAGATCGACAGCGTCGCGCGCTGCATCGAGATGGGCGCGGAGGATTATCTGTTCAAGCCCGTGAACGCGGTGCTGCTGCGCGCCCGCGTGGGCGCGAGCCTGGAGAAGAAGCGACTGCGCGACGAGCAGCGCGAGCTCGTGCGGAAGTTCGCCACCGCGGAGGTCGCCGACGAGCTCTTGACGGCCGGGCTCGCCCTCGGTGGCAAGCACGTCGACGCGAGCGTGATGTTCTCCGACATCCGCGCCTTCACCAGCATCACGGAAGCGCTCGCACCGGCGGCCACCATCGAGCTGCTCAACAGCTACTACACGCTGATGTTCGACGCCATCGGCGGCCACGGCGGCATCATCAACCAGATGCTGGGGGACGGTCTGATGGCCATCTTCGGCGCGCCGCTGCCCCACGCGGACCACCGCGTCCGCGCCGTGCGCGCCGCGCTCGAGATGCTCGACCTCATCGACGGCTTCAATCGCGAGCAGGCGCGACGCGGCGGCGTGGAGATCCGGATCGGCATCGGCATCGCGTCCGGCGCCATCGTCGCGGGCTGCACGGGCACGCAGCAGCGCGTCACCTACACGTGCGTGGGCGACACCGTCAACGTCGCCGCCCACCTGGAGGCGCACACGAAGGTCGTGGGTCAGCCCATCCTCGTGGACGAGAACACGCGGGGCGGCCTGCCCGCCGACATCCGGGTGGAGCCGCAGGGCGGCGTGCAGTTCAAGACTCGCAGTCGCCCCGTCGACGTCTACGCGGTCGGCCGCTGACGCGGCGCCACGCGGCTACGTCGTCGGGAACGCGTTCATCGCCGTGACGAGCGCCGGCGTTCCCCCGAACAGATAGGCGATCTCCACCGCCTCCTGGATCTCGGCCTCGGATGCGCCGGCGGCGCGCGCCCGGCCGGCGATGACGGCCACGCCGTCCGTGTGGGTCTGGAGCGCGTCCACGATCATGGTCATGAGCAGCTTGTACTTGGCGGGAATGGCGCCGTCGCGCAGGATGCGGTCGCGCTGGGCCATGTACGACCGGACGAACTCCGGATCGCGCGCTTGCATGGGCACGAGCCACGGCGGCAACGTCGTCTGCATTGATTGAGGGGGCACCCTGGGAGGCCCCCCTTCCCCTCCTTCTCGCGGTCCGGTGGCGCATGATATACCGCGACCGCGCGACGCGCGACGATGGCCAAGGAGGTCGGCATGACGACGATCGCGACGCCCACGATGACGTTTCCCCGTGGCGAGGAGCGGTGGACGGTGGAGCAAGCGAACGCGCTGCTGCGCGGAGTGGAGGAGACGTTTCACCGCGTCGACGTGGAGGCGCTCGTCCACGGGTTCACCGAGGACTGCGTGTTCCGGTTCGCCGAGCAGCCGGAGCGGCGCGGGCGCGAGGAACTGCGCGCGTTCTTCACCGCCCGCCTGTCGCGCCAGAAGGGCTACCGCCTGAAGAAGACGCTCCTCGCCCTCGACGGCAACGTGCTCACGAACGTCTGGGAAGGCACGTGGGAGGATCGTGACACGGGCCGGCGGATGCAGGGCCGCGGTCTCGAGACGTGGCGGATGCGCGACGGGATGATCGCGGTCTGGGACGCGGCCTTCAACGTCTGGGCGGAGGACGGGCCGCGGACGTCGGCGGTGATGTAGCGGCCCCCGCGCCCGCCGGCCGCGCCGCGGCGCGGAGCACCGGCGCGGGCAGGATCTGAGAGAATCCGCGGCATGCTCGCGCAGGTGGTGTTCACGGGACTGGCGCTCGGCTCGATGTACGCGCTGGTCGCCCTCGGCTACCACATCACCTACGCCACCAGCCAGACGGTCAACTTCTCGCAGGGCCAGTCCGTCATGCTGGGCGCCGTCGTCGCGTACGCGCTCCACGTCGGCGCGGGCTGGCCGCTGCCCCTCGCCGTGCTCGTCACGCTCGCCGCGCTGGCCGCGCTCGGCGTGCTCGTGGAGCGCGTGGCGGTGCGACCGTTCCTGCGTGCGGCGTCGATCGCGTGGCTGCTCTCGACCATCGCCGTCGGCATCATCGCCGAGAACGTGGTCATGGTCCTGTTCGGCAAGGACGCGCGCGCCTTCCCCTCCGCGCTCACCGAGCGGCCCGTGACGATCCTCGGCGCCGGCGTGTATCCGCACGAGATCCTCGTGCCCGTCGCCGGTCTGGCCCTGATGCTGATCGTGGAGGTCGCGTTTCGCCGCACGCTCCGCGGCAAGGCGCTGCGCGCGGTCGCGTTCAGCCACGACGCGGCCGCCCTCATGGGCATCGACGTGAATCGCACCATCACCGTCGCGTACGCACTGAGCTCCGTGCTGGCTGGCGTGGCGGGGATCCTGCTCGCGCCGCTCCTGAACGTCTCCGCCACCATGGGCACGACCATCGGGCTCAAGGGGTTCGCGGTGGCCATCATCGGCGGCATCGACAGCGCGCGCGGCATCCTGCTCGCCGGGTTCGTGTACGGGATCTTCGAGAGCGTGGTGGCCGGCTACCTCGGCACCGGCGTGCGCGAGATCTGCGGCTTCGCGCTGGTGATCGTCATGCTGCTCGCACGGCCGTCCGGACTGCTCGGCCTCGCCCGCGTCCGGCGCGTGTAGCGTGCGCGATCCGTTCGCGTCCTCCGTCGCGCGCGCCGTCACCGCGGTCGTCGCGGTCCTCGGCGCGGCGGCCGTGCCGTGGCTCACCACCAGCACGTACGACCTGTTTCTCGTCCTGCTCATCGGGATCACGATCGTCGTCGGGACCGGGCTGAACGTGCTCGCCGGGTGGTCCGGGCAAGTCTCCCTCGGCCACGCCGGCCTCTACGCGATCGGCGCCTACGCGGGGGCGATCCTGACGACACGCGCGGGCCTCGGCTTCTGGGTCGCGCTCCCCGCCGCGACGCTCCTCGGCGCCGCCGTCGGCGCGGTGCTCGCGCTGGCCTCCCTCCGCGTGACGGGTCCGTACCTGGCGATGGTGACGATCGCGTTCGGGATCATCGTGGAGCACGGGCTCATCGAGTGGAACGCGCTGACCGCGGGATTCGGCGGCATCGCCAACATCCCGAAGCCGCGACTCGCCGGCGTCGCGCTGACGCTCGGCGGGTATTACGAGATCGTGCTCCTCGCGGTGATCGCGAGCCTGCTGCTGGCGCGCGCGTTCGAGCGGTCGCGGTGGGGACGCGCCACCGTGGCGGTGCGCGACAGCGAGATCGCGGCGGAGTCGCTCGGCCTCGACGCCTACGTCGTGCGCACGGCCGCCTTCACCCTCAGCGCGGCCTTCGCGGGCGCCGCGGGCTGTCTCTACGCGTCGCTCGCCGGGTTCGTCAGCCCGGACAGCTTCACCATGCAGACGTCGATCCTGTTCCTGCTCGTCGTGCTGTTCGGCGGCCTCGGCCGCGTGCTGGGACCGGTGGCGGGCGCGATCGTCCTGATCGTGCTCCCCGAAACGCTGCACCGGTTTTCCGACTATCGCCTGATCCTGTACGGCGCGCTGCTGCTCGGCAGCATCTACTTCCTCCCCGGCGGCGTCGACGGTGCGCTGGCGCCGCGACGGCGCCCGCCCCCGCGTCGCGGCGACGCCGCGACGCCCTGGTCG
>JBKPPN010000116.1:0-5315 GCA_046733575.1 Candidatus Methylomirabilota bacterium
CTCGTAGAGCGTGAGGGACGACCACCCGAGACGCTCTCCGCGCTCGATGAACTGACGCAGCATCTGTCCCGACCGCCGCGAGCCGGTCAACGCGTCGATGAGCGCCGAGGTGTCGAGGTGGATCACGCTCGGCGTGCGCGACGCTCGGTCCACCGACGGCGCGCCGCGCGCAGGTCGCGAAGCTCGGCGTCGACGTCGGCCGTCGACCTGGTCGGCGGCGCTTTCAGCATGTCGTCGACGACGGCGAGCAGCCGCGTGCGCTCCTCGTCGCTGAGCTTTCCCGCCCGCGCGTCGTACTCCTTGATCGCCTCGCGCACGACGTGACTCTGTGGTCGTCCCAGTCGCACCGCCGTGCGCCGCAGCCGCTCGACCGTCTCGTCGTCCAGCGTGAACGTCAGCTTCTGCATGCCGCCATACTGCCATACCAAGCCATACTGGCCCGCGACCTCGCACGGCCGGGCGAGACGCGTACACTGGGCGGCGCCACGTCGCGATGATCAAGGCCAGGCCGGAGATCGAGGCGCTCACCCCGTACGTCGCCCCCCTGGAGGGACGGCGGCCGATGCTGCGGCTCGATTTCAACGAGAGCACCGTGGGGCCGAGCCCGCGCGTGGTCGAGGCGATCCGCGCCCTTCCCCCTGACGCCTACGCGACGTATCCCGAGTACGCCGGACTCAACGACGCCTTTGCCGCGTCGATCGGTATCGACGCCCACCACGTCGAGGCGTTCAATGGCGTGGACGCCGCCATCAAGGCGGTCTTCGACGCGTATGGCGAGAAGGGCCGCACGTTTTTGACGGCGACGCCGACGTTCGGCTACTACGAGCCGTGCGCGGAGCAGCACGGCATGGTGCTGGAGACCGTTCCGTACGCGAGCGACCTCGGCTACCCGCTCCCGACGATGGCCGAGAAGCTGCGCACGCGACCGCGGCTCCTGTTCGTCTGCAATCCCAACAATCCGACGGGCACGATGCTCGATCCCGAGGCGATCGTCACACTCGCCCGCTCGGCGCCCGAGACGCTGGTGGTCGTGGACGAGCTCTACGTCGCGTTCACGGGCCAGTCCGTGATTCCGCGCGCGCTCGGCCTCGACAACGTGGTCGCGCTGCAATCGCTCTCGAAGGCGGCGGGACTCGCGGCGCTCCGCCTCGGGTTCGCCATCGGCTCGCCGGCCGTGCTCGATCGCCTGCGTCGCGTCACCGGACCGTACGACATCAACATGTTCGCGGTGGTGGCGGGCAAGGCCGCGCTCGAGGATGCCGGTCACATGCAGCGCTACGTCGCGGAGGTCCTGACGGCGAAGGCGTGGACGGTCGGCGAGCTGAAGCGACGCGGGATCCGGCACTCCGCGGAGGGCGGCAACTACATGCTCGTGTGGCCGCCCGGCGACTGCGACACCGTCGTGCGGGCGCTCCGCGACCGCGGCATCCTCGTCCGGAGCATGGCGGGAAAGCCGGTCATCGGGGGCAGCTTCCGGCTGACGATCGGCACCTCGGAGCAGATGCAGCGCTTCCTCGACGCGTTCCTCGCCGTCATCGGCTGATGCGACTCGAGCTCCGGTGGTCGCACGTGGAGGACCTGACGCCGAGCGCGGCCACCCGCCTCGTGGACCGGCGACTCGAGGTCGACCTGGACGGGCTGCGCGCGGCGCTGGAGGACGACCCGCGGATCGCGCGCGTCCGGCTCGATCTCGCGCATCCCGGCGAGCGGACCCGCATCGGCCGGGTGCTCGACGTCATCGCGCCGCGCGCGAAGGTGGACGGCGGGGATTTTCCCGGCGTGCTCGGGGGCCTCGCGCGCGCGGGGGACGGTGCGACGCGTGCGCTGTCGGGCGTCAACGTGGTCGTGACGGATCAGAAGGCGCAGAACACGAGCACGCTCGCCGTGATCGACATGTCGGGCCCCAACGCGGACCTGTCCGTCTTCGCGCGCACGCACAACATCGTCGTCTCGACCTGGCCCGCCGACGGCGTCAACGCCTCGGAGTCCTGCGCGGCGGCGCGGCTCGCCGGACTCAAGACGGCGGTCCATGTCGCACGCGCGGCGCGCGACGTCCCCCCCGACGAGGTCGAGACGTTCGAGCTGCCGCCGTCGCCGCGGGTGCCGGCCGCGCTCGCGCATCTGCCCCGCGTCGCGTACGTCTTCCAGATCCACTCACACCAGCGGCCGACCGGCGTGGACGAAGGAATCCTCTACGGCGATCCCGTGCGTCGCATGATGCCGACCGTCATCCATCCCAACGAGGTCCTCGACGGCGCCGTGCTCCGCGGCTTCATGGGCCGCGCCGTGACGACGTGGTCGTTCCAGAACCATCCCGTCATCCGCTCGCTCTATGCGGAGCACGGGAAGACGCTGTGGTTCGCCGGCGTCGTCGTGACGGTGGCGCAGGCCACGGAGCCCGAACGCCTGCGCTCCGCGTTCATGGCCGCGGCGCTCGTGGCGGAGACGCTCGGCGCGGATGGCGCGATCTTCACCAAGATCGGCGGCGGGGCCCCCCACGTCGACATGGCCCAGGCGGCCGCGCAGTGCGAAGCCCTCGGCGTCAAGACGACCCTGCTCGTCGAGGACATGTCGACGGACGGCAGCGCGGAGGGGATGCTGCTCTTCAATTTCCCGGGCATGAACGCCCTCGTGAACGTCGGCAGCGCCCAGGAGCCGCTCGACTTCCCTGCGATGGACCGCGTCCTCGGCGCCGACGACCTCGCGCCGACGATCATCGGTCCCATGCGCAGGACGTACGGCACGCTGTGCGGCGCCATGGAGCAAGTCGGCGCGACCAACGTCATGGCGCTCGTCCGATGACGGCGAGCGGAGAGACGACATGAGCTCACTGCGCGTGGTCTGCTACCTGAACCAGTTCTTCGGTCAGCTCGGCGGCGAAGAGAAGGCGGGGGTGGCGCCACACGCCCGCGACGGCGCTGTCGGCGCCGCGCGCGCCGTGCAGCAGGCGCTCGGCGACGCGGGGACGGTGGTCGCGACCGTCATCGCGGGCGACAACTACGTGGCCGAGCAGCCCGAGCGCGCGATCGCCCGGTTGCTCGAGCTCGTGGCGGCCCGACAGCCCGAGCTCGTCGTCGCCGGTCCCGCCTTCCTCGCGGGGCGCTATGGCGTCGCGTGCGGCGCGCTCTGCGCTGCGGTGCAGAACGAGCTCGGCATTCCCGCCGTCACCGGCATGCAGGCGGAGAATCCGGGTGTCGACCTCTATCGCCGTCACGTGTACATCGTGCAGACCGGCAGCGAGGCGTCGCGCATGCTCGACGAGGCGCGACGCGTCGTCGCGCTCGCGCTGAAGCTCGTGCGACGCGAGCCTCTCGGGGCACCCGCGGCGGAGGGCTACTTCGCGCGTGGCGTGACCCACAACGTGGTGGCCACGCGGAACGCCGCCGCGCGCGCCACCGCGATGCTGCTCGACAAGCTGGCGGGTCGCCCGTTCACGAGCGAGGTGCCGCTGCCCGACTTCCCGCGCGTGCCCGCGCCGCGTCTCGTCAAGACGCTGGAGGGCGCCACCATCGCGCTCGTCACCGACGGCGGCCTCGTTCCCCAGGGCAACCCTGATCGCATCGAGATGCTCGCCGCCACGCGCTACGGCGCGTACAGCATCGCGGGCAAGACGGAGCTCGAGGCGGCGGAGTACGACAACGTCCACCGCGGCTACGACACCTCGTACGTCAAGCAGGATCCCCATCGCCTCGTGCCCGTGGACGTCGCGCGCGAGCTCGAGCAGAGCGGCGCCATCGGCAAGCTGCACGAGACGGTCTACTCGACGGTGGGGGTGGCGACGACGCTCACCAACAGCGCGCGCATGGGACGGGAGATCGCCGATCACCTGCGCGCCGCCGGCGTGGACGCGGTGATCCTGACGTCGACGTGAGGGACCAGCACTCGCTGCGGCGCAGCGATCGCCAAGGAGCTCGAGCGCGCGGGACTGCCGACGGTGCAGGTCTCGACCATGACGCCGGTCGCCCTCATGGTCGGCGCCAATCGCATCGTGCCTGCCGCCGGCATCATCCATCCGCTCGGCAGCGCCGACCTCTCCGCGGACGACGAGAAGACGCTGCGACGACGGATCGTCGAGAAGGCGCTCGAGGCGCTGCGCACCGAGGTCACGCAGCCGACGGTGTTCGCGGCGGAATGATCCGTCTCGACGTCTTCTCCGACTACCTCTGACCGTGGTGCTACAACGCCGCGGTGCGGCTGTCCGCGATCGAGACGGCGTACGCCGAGCGCGTCGACGTGCACTGGCGGGCCTTCCCGCTCATCCCGGCCGAGCAGTGCGACCGCCGGACCACCGAGAAGACGCGTGAGGGTCGCGCCCGCGTCGCCGCCGACGAGCCGCGCGCTCGCTTCGTGCCGCCGCCGATCGACGTCCCGCTGCCGTCGTCCAGCCTTCCCGCGCTGACGGCGGCCAAAGCGGCCGAGCGGCAAGGTCGCGACGCGTTCACCCGCTTTCACCACGGCGTGTTCGCCGCGCACTTCACCGACAACGCCGACATCGGCCGGCCCGGCGTCCTCCTCGAGGTCGCGAGCGCGGCGCGGCTCGACGTCGATCGCTTCCGCGCCGACTGCGCGGACGGCGACGCGTACGAGGCGGTCCTGCGCGACTTCGCCGAGGGCGCGGGGTGGTTCGGCGTCTCGGCCCTGCCCACGGTGGTCGTGAACGAGAAGCTGTCGCTCGTCGGCGCGGTTCCCGAGCAGCGCTATCGCGACGTGATCGACTGGATCCTCGCCGGCGAGCCCGGCGGCGTGATCGCGATCCCGCGCGCCACCGCGGAGACGACGACCGCCGGCCACAGCGCCGTCGGCGCTGGTCCGGCCGCACGGCCCGTGAATCCCGAACCCGGGAGGGACAGCGCGCGATGAGACTCGGCGTGACGATGCCGCAGCGAACGCTCGACGGTGCACCGCTCACAGGCGCGGCGCTCATCGCCGCCGCGCGCGCCGTGGAGGCGGCCGGCCTCGACGGCATGTGGAGCTTCGACGCCATCGGGCGCGGCTTCATCCTGCCCGATCCGCTGATCGCGGTCTCCGTCGCGGCCAGCGTCACCACGCGCATCGACGTCGGCACGTGCGTCCTGCAGGTGCCGCTGCGCCGCCCGGTGGAGCTGGCGCACCGGATCCTCACCGCGTCACTCGTGTGCGGCGGACGGCTGCTTCTCGGGGTCGGCGCCGGATCGACGCGCGCGGACTTCGACGCCGTCGGCGTGGACTTCGACACGCGCATGCGACAGCTCGACGACGCGCTCGCGGTGATGCGTCCCCTCTGGGCCGGCGAGCAGGTCGGCGCCGCGAGCCTGGTGCCGTGGCCGGCCACGCTC